>NZ_JBITXI010000003.1:397567-628756 GCF_044544605.1 Streptomyces sp. NPDC053560
GGGCCCGCCCCCCGGCCCGTACCCCGGGCGCCCCCGCCCCCGCCCCCCCGCGGGGGGGCCGCGGGGGGCGGGCCCCCGCGGGGGGGGGGGGGGGGGGGGGGCCCCCCGGCCCCGGCCCCTCGCGGGACCGGCCCCGAGCTGCCTGTCAGCCGCCGACGTTGACGTCGATGCAGGCGTAGAAGGCGTTGTCGGTGTCGGCCACGTTCCAGACGGCCAGGACCTTCTGCTTGCCGCTGAGGCTGCCGAAGTCGACCTGGTGGTTCACGACCTCGCCCGGCTTGGCGCCGCCGTCGTCGAACAGGGCGATCCGCTGGCCGCCGACGTAGTACTCCCAGGTGCTGGTGGAGTGGCGTGCGGTGAGCTTCCACGAAAACGTGGTGTTCTTCGACACCGGCGTGACGGTCCAGCCCTTGCTGTCGTCGTCCAGCTCGGCGAACCGGCTGTTGCCGCCGCTGCAGCTGGACAGGCCCTTGGGGCCCTCTACGCTCTGCGGCTCGTACGTGATGTCCCCGCAGGACACCGTGCCCGCGGCGCACTGCGCCTGCCGGCTCGGCGGGTCGGAGATGTAACCGTGGGCGCTCGCCGAACCGGCGGGGAGGCTCAAGGCGATGACGGGGGCGAGAGCGGCGCCGATCAGGGCAGCCGTCTTCCGGGTGGTGCGCATGGGGGAACTCCTTCACATCAGGCCCTTCCCCGGACGCACGCGGTCGTGTGGGGTGCCGCGTGCGGTGGGGCAGGCCTCTCGTGGGTGGGGCCAAGAGGCGCGAAGGTGACGCGCTCTCACCGCCCGCGCAGGGAGAAGCTGCGTCCCGTGCGAGACCAACTCCCTGCTCGAAGCGGCGAGTTCTTTGGACTAGACCATACAAGCGGCGGTCGTGACCGTGTCAAGGGTGTGACACAGAGGTATCGGTGGGGCGACCCCGGGCACGCGGCAGGCCGGCGGGTGGCCCGTGCCACCCGGCCGGATCCCCCTTCTCACTCCCCCTCGCCCCCGCCCTCCCGTCCGTCTACGGCGAGGAGACCGTCCAGGATCCGCAGTGCCTGGCTCAGTCCGCCCGGGCGATGGATGCCCGGTGTCGGGCGCGATGGCCAGCCGGGGCCGGCGGCGAGGACGGCCGGATGGAAGCGGGACCCCTTCAGGCCACGGCCGGGGCCATGCGCCAGGGGGAACAGTGCGGGGTCGGCGGTGGAGCGGGTCTGCGACCACAACACAACGGCACACGGCCCGGCCCTCCGTACCGCCTCGGCCAGCGCGCCTGCCGGCACCGCGCAGCCGAACATGCGTACCGGGACGCCACGCTCACCCAGCGCAGCGGTCAGCGCTTCCAGCCCCAGGGTGTGGCCTTCTCTCGGGGCGCAGGCCAGCACCACCGGCCGCCCGCCCGCAACCGTCGCGGCGAAGCCGGTGGAACGGCGCAGCGCCGTGGAAAGATGCCAGGACAGCAGGTGTTCCGCCTCCACGTACCGTTCGCCGTGCGGGTCGCCGGAACAGGCCCACTTACGGCCGATGGACCGCAGGGCCGGGGACATGACGCGTTCCCAGGCAGGGACCAGGCCGTACTCGGCGAGCGTGTCGGTGAGCAGTTCGTCCAGCAGCTGGGCGTCGAGGCGGACGGCGGCGCGGCCGAGGCCCCGCACCCGGCGCCGGGCATCGGCATCGTCATGCGCCGTCGCCGTACCGTCGGTGGAAGTGTCGCCTGTCCCGGAGGACGCGGAATGGCTCTGCCGGGGCAGGGCCCACACCTCCTCCGCCACCTTCTTCGGTACGTCGCCGGCGGCACGGGCCAGTTCGGCGGCCTCCGCCGTCGGCACCCCGCGGGCGGTCAGCTCGCACAGCCGCTCCAGCACCGCGATGTCCCGCTCGGTCCAGCGCCGGTGTCTGCCGCCCTGGTGGCCGGAGGGGCCCAGGCCGTAGCGCCGGTCCCACGAACGCAGCGTGGCCGGGGCGACGCCCAGCCGAAGCGCGACATCTCCGGTGGTCAATCTCGCCTGGCGCGTTTGAGGTGGTGCGGTCTCCATGACGGAACGGTAGGGCGTACGGGCATGGCGCGCCGCCCACTCGACCCATCACACACCGGGCAGTCGGCACGCACGCCACACTGCCACGCCCCAGCATGTACGGCGGCTACCGCGACACGAGCGGGGACCGGGCCCGTGCCACTCCGCCGCGTGCGGCGTCATCGGCCCGGGGACTCGGTTCCGGGCCGATGACGCCTGGACGCGGGGATGCGGTGTCCTTGTACTCCTTGCCCTGGCATGGTGCGCCGGGCGGGCGGCAGGCGCCAGCTGCATCGTTCGTGCCACGCTTCTGCGCTTGCGGCGCCTCTCCGAACGCCAACGACGACCGCCCGCAACGATCTCCGGCGATGTGCGCTAGCGATGACCGCTAGTGATGACCGCTGACGAAGCAGAACTCATTGCCCTCAGGATCGGTCAGTACCTGGAACTGCCCATAAGGATTGGTCACCAGCTCACCGACGGACACCGCGCCCACCTCGACCGCTTCGGCCGTCGCCGTGGGGATGTCGCCCGCCAGCAGGTCCAGATGTACGCGGTTCTTGGTGTTCTTCGGCTCCGGTACCCGCTGGAAGGCCAGGCGCGGCATGTCGGGCGGATCCACATAGCTCCAGTCCGCGTTCCGCCGCACCGGTTCGCCGCCCAGCAGCCGAGCCCAGAACGCGGCCAGCTCCTGCGGAGCGTGACAGTCAAAAACAATCTCGTCCAGTCGTGCGCGCATCCCCGCACTCTAGGCGTGCCCCGGTGTATCAGAGCGGCTCGTCGAGCAGTGTTTCCAGTGTGACCGTGGTTCCGGCGTCGCATGCGACGACGTCGAACCAGTCCGCGAGCGCACGAGCCACCCACAGACCACGGCCGTGCTCGGCACCGTCCTTGTCGAAGGGATCCGCCCCCTGAGCGGAACCCGCTGCGCCCGGCCCCTTGTCGGCGATGACGCACCGCAGTCCGGTGCCGGTGTGGGTCAGGATGATGCGTGCCTTGCCGCCGCCATGGACGATGGCATTGGCCGCGATCTCGTTCACGGCGAGGATGAAGTCGCTGGTCCGGTGCGGCGTGAGCCCCATCTCCATGGCACACTGCCGCACGCGGTGACGCAGGCCGGCCAAGTCGGTGGCCGCTTCGAAGGTCAGGTCGAGCACATTGGCGGGCATGGTGGCTCCCTCGACGGGTACGGCCCGTGGAGCTGGACGGCCGTCACCGTCCTGGCCGTCGCTGTCGCAGTTGAGGGTCACTGCGAGGAACTCCTCTCGTCGATGACGAGTTGAGGAACGCGGGGGCTCCCGCACAGTCGGATCACCGTGCTCTGCTCCGGCCGGCAGCGCACTTCCAGGGCCTGGCCGTCAAGGTGCCGGCTCGCCATGTGCACCAGTGCCGCAGCACTGCGAACGTCCATGAAACACAGCTCGGTGAGGTCGAGTACGGTGACCCGTTCCGGCCCGGAGAAGGCCTCGGCCAGGGCTGCCACGAACTCCTCGCGCGTATTCAGGTCGGCCTCCCCGGCGACCCGCAGTCCGGTCCCCGAGCGCGTGGCGTCCAGTGCGCCCAACCGCGGCAGCACGTGTTGGGGGTGGGCGCGCAGGACACGGCCCAACAGGTCGTGGCCGAACTTCCGCCGGTCGTACTCGCAGATGGCCGTGAAACCGATGTCGGCGAAGAGGGGGGAGAGCCCGGCCTCGTACTCGACCAGCAGATCGTGGTCGCAGTCCGGTTCGGCCGCCCATCCCATGTCGCCCATGATCCGGATACCGGAGTAACCCTGGCTCCGGGCCTGCAGGGTCAGTTCCATCCAGAGGCGGACCCGCTCCGCCGGAGCAAAACCGCCGCTGCTGCCCGGGCTCGCCCCTGGCGCCTCGTTGCGCACGACCAGTTGTCCGTTCGTGAGCGCGGCTCCGTGGTGAAAGCCGTGGGCATACAACCGCTCGGCCGCGATGTCGGGAGTGGTTGCCGGATCGGTGAAGAGGACGACGTTCTCGTCGCGGGATACACCGATGTCGGCATAGGCCGCCCGGATTTCCCACAAGGATTCGTCATCGTCAAAACCCAGGCATGCGTGATCCCCGGAGACCATACGGGTGGCCGAGACTGCCCCGACTGCAGAGCTCACGTCCATACGCAAAGACTCTAAAACCTGGTGCGGGGCCGAGGTGAGCGGTGACCGCAGTTGCCCGAACCCACCCCCTTCGAGACCAGGTCGGTCTGTACCGGCCTGCCGCGTGATCGGCGATGCCGCCGTCGCGTCGCATTCCCGCGCTATCGCAGGCACGAACGGTCGCAACAGAAGTCCCGCACCCTGCGGGGTGCGGGACTTCTGTTGCGCGTGATGGTCAGGAGGAGCGGCGCAGCCAGTCCTCGAAACGGGTCTCCGCCAGACGGGCGCGGCCCTCGACGGGCACGAGGCCGCGCTCCCTCAGCTCGGACCCGAAGTACCGGGCGTGCGGGTCGGCGACGACCTTACGCGGGTCCTTCCACGCACGCAGCGCCTCGGCGATCAGCTCGTCGAAGCGGAACACCTCGGGCCCGGCCACCTCGGTGATGCCCCTCAGCGGTGCCTCGACGGCCGTCCTGGCCACCGCTTCGGCGACATCGTCCGCCGCCATGGGCTGGAAGAGCACATGCGGGAGGCGTACCGTGCCGCCCTCGGTAGCGGTGTCCGCGATGCCTTTGACGAACTCGAAGAACTGCGTCGCCCGGACGATCGAATAGGGGATCGGCCCCTTCTTGAGCAGCTGCTCCTGGGCCACCTTCGCCCGGAAGTACCCGTTGTCCGGCAGGTCGTCGATGCCGACGATCGAGAGTGCCACGTGGTGCGCCACGCCTGCCGTGCCTTCGGCGGAGAGCAGGTTGCGGGTGGAGGTGGTGAAGAACTCCAGCACCGCCGACTCCTCGAAGGAGGGCGAGTTGGACACGTCCACGACCACCTGGGCTCCGGTCAGCGCCTCGGCGAGCCCTTCGCCGGTGAGGGTGTTGACGCCCGTGCTGGGCGCGGCGGGCACCGCTTCGTGTCCACGGTCATTGAGCTTGGCGATCACTTTGCTGCCGATGAGGCCGGTGCCTCCGATGACCACGATCTTCACGGTGCGTACTCCCTGGGTGATGGCGGCCTGGGTGGCGGCGAGCTGCTCGACGGCCTGCCGGCGGTACTCATCAGGTCTACGGAGGTCTGCTACGACGCGCGCAGGTGCGCTCGTTGCTTCAGTTCCTCGTCGTCGACCAGGACGAGCATGGGCTCCCCCGGCGCGCAGAACATCGTGACGAGGAAACGCAGGCGCGTGTCGTTGCGGGCGTTGCCGTCCTGGTAGTGGATGACGTCCCCGCCCGGCTCCCAGAACGTCTCCCCCGCGCGTACGATCCGCTCCGGTTCGCCCTCCAGCTCGAAGCGCATCTCGCCCTCCAGTACGTAGCCGAAGGCCGGGCCGGAGTGGCGGTGCGGCGGGGTGCCGGGGTCGCCGGGCGGGAACTCGATCTGCACGGTCATCGCGTGCGCGCCCGCCGGCGCTGCGGGCGGGGTGACCTCCTGCAGCACGGTCAGCGCGGTCTTCCACGCCTCGGAGCGCGGCTGCCGCTCACCGGTGTCGGACATGGCGGATCTCCTCCTGCTGTCTTGCCGGCGGGTTCGCGGGACACGTGCCCGAGGAGGCCCCATTCTTCAGAGCCCCGGCAGGCTCGGTGAGCGCTGATCCGGACACATCCCGGGCACCGCATCACGCCACACTGCTCTTCGGGAGTACACGGCTGCCCTTCAGGCGTACGCGCCGTGGCGGACGGCGCGGAGGAACTTACGACGGTGTGCTCGGCGGCCTGAACCTGCGCGAGGTCGCCGAGCACGCGGGTGTCAACCGCGGCCTCGTCTACCACTACTTCGACTCCCGCCGGGACTTGCTGCGCTCGGCGCTGCGGTGGAACGTCCGTGGGGGCGATCCGCGACCCGCAGTACGGGCCGGCCCTCGTCGTCGGGCCGGGCGGCGCTCGGGCGGAGGCCACGAGATACGGGACGAGGACATCGCCCGCCTGTCGCCGCTCAAGCACCGCAACCTGAACCTGCTCGGCCGCTACAGCTGCACCGCCTCCACCCCCGGCCGTCGGCGCCCTGCGCCCGCTGCGCGACCCGGACGCCCCGGAACTGGGCGAAGACGACGACGGCGGGCAGGAGTGAGTATCAGGGGCCGATCGGATCAACCGTGACGGGCAGGCACTCGGCGAGCAGGCCGACGATGTCGCGCCAGGCCCGCTGCGCATGCTGTGGGTGGTAGCCGACGCCGGGGCGCACAGTGTGGTCGACCGGTGGGTGGTGGAAGGCGTGAAGGGCTCCTCCGTAGACCACGAGGCGCCAGTCGACGCCCGCGGCCTGCATCTCGGCGGTGAACGCGTCCCGTTGTGCGGGCGGCATGATCGGGTCTTCCGACCCGACCCCGGCCCACACCGGGCAGCGGATGCTTGCCGCCTCGCCCGGCCGGCCCGTGGTCAGTGCGTTGACCGTCCCGATCGCACGCAGGTTGACGCCGTGGCGCCCGAGTTCCAGCGCGATGGCGCCCCCGGTGCCGTAGCCGACAGCGGCGATCCGGTCGGGGTCGGCCCGCGGTTCGGCGCGCAACACGTCGAGCGCCGCGTGGCCGATGCCCCGCATCCGGTCGGGATCGGCGAGCAGCGGCATGCAACGGGCCAGCATCTCCTCCGGGTCGTCCAGGTAGCGTCCGCCGTGGAGGTCGAAGGCCAGCGCCACGTATCCCAGCTCGGCCAGGGCATCGGCCCGGCGGCGCTCGACGTCGCTGAGCCCCGTCCCCTCGGGTCCGATCAGCACTGCGGGCCGGCGGTCGGCACCGGCCGGGAGCGCGAGGTATCCGATCATCGTCAGGTCGTCGGCCGGGTATTCGACCGTGCGGGTTGTGATCGTCGTCATGCGACTGGACGGTAATGACCGTTGCGCCTGCTCGAGGTGGTGTTCACCGATGGCAGACAGCGGTCCGTCCCGACTGCATCACCCCGGACGCGTCGGCCGCCTGTCGTCAAACGACCGAATGACGACAGGTCCGCCCGGCGTGCAATGAGCCCAGTGGTTCAGGGGCCTGACGGCGACTCGGCTCCCATGAGATCCGATGACGGCTGACGACAGGGCGGGATGACGCCCAAGGTCCGATGCGCGGCGCGTTCTCCGCGATGGACCTCACCGCCCGCCACTCGCGCACCGGAGCGCTGCTGTCCACCGTGAGGTTCATGCTCCAGCCCCTCGCCGCCGCCGGCGAACTCCAGCGCGACCTCCAACGGGAGCTGACCTCCTACGACGGACTGCGGGCCGCCGAGGCCTAAGGCACCAAGGGCGGACGCCGCCCCGCCCTGGCGGGCCAGAAGGTCACCGGCGTACGCACCGCCTACCTCGAAGGCCGCTCCATCGCCGCCCTCGCCCGCGAACACAACGTCAGCCGCGGCGCCGTACGTACCGCCGTCGCCGACCTCCTGCCCGAGCACGTCGCTGACGCCCCTGCCCCGGATCCGGAGTTGCCCATCACCCTCGACATGCCCGGCAAGGTCGCCGACTTCGTCCGCGCGACCGAGTTGGAGCCCGCCGAGCAGGCCGCCCTCGACCGGGGGACCGTACGGCGCGGCCGGGGCGTCCCGGCGGTCCGTCCCAGCCCGGCGCAAGGCCCGCCGCGGGTACGAGAACCGGGTCAACAGCAGCCTCACACCCTGACCATGATCGTTCTCAGTGCCAACCGCTGTACCGATGTTCCCCGAGGCCGTGGAGGCCCGTGGGTTCAGGGAAACTGAAGGTTCTTCACCGCGAACCCGCGGGTCGATTCCCTGATTCTGGCGGTTGGACCCGTGGGTTCATGGTCAACCTGCTGGGCCGGTCTCGGCGGCCCGTTCCAGGCCCCGGTGTCCAATCTCTGACCCACGGTGCAAAGTAGCCATCGGCTCCCTGCCTCTCCCGTTGATCCTGGGGGCCACTCGAGGGAAGGGATCGTCATGTCCGAACAGCCAAAGGTACGGACCACGGAAGGCGTGGTGCAGGGGCGCCGACGGCAGGGGCACGCGGTGTTCCGCGGCATCCCCTACGCCCAGCCCCCGGTCGGAGCGCTCCGCTTCGCCGCGCCCGCGCCGCCGCACCGCTGGGAGGGGACGAGGCAGGCGGTCGAGTTCGGCCCCGTGGTGCCGCTGTCCCTGCCGATCGACGTGCCCCCGCAGGGCACCGACTGGCTGACGCTCGACATCGGCACCCCGGATCCCGGCGCGGCCGGACTGCCGGTACTGGTGTGGATTCCCGTGGGCGGCTACCTGTCGGCGGTGTCGAGCGACCCGATGTACGACCCGGCAGCGCTGGCCGAGGCGGGAGTCGTCGTGGTGACCATCAACTGCCGCGTGGGCGCGGAGGGGTTCGCGTTCCTCGACGACGCGCCGCCCAACCGCGGATTCCTCGACCAGATCGCGGCGCTGGAGTGGGTGCAGCGCAACATCGCCGCCTTCGGAGGGGACCCCGGCCGGGTCACCGTGGGCGGGCTGTCCGCCGGGGCGGGCTCGGTCGCCGCCCTGCTGACGATGACGTCCGCGCGCGGCCTGTTCCGGCGGGCCATCGCCCATTCGGTGCCGGGGCTGCACAGCACCCCCGCGCTGGCACGGCAGGTCACCGCCGCGTTCGCGGACCGGCTCGGCGCGGCGGCACCCACCGCCGAGGCCCTGCGCGACATCGACCCATGGCACCTGGCCGCCGAGCTCACCTCCTTCAACGCCGGCCTCCACGCGCACCGGGAGAGCTGGGGGCGTCTCACGGAGACCGGCACCGCGCTGTGCCCCGTCGTCGACGGCGAGGTCCTTCCGGAGACGCCCTGGTCCGCGCTGACCGGTGCGCGCGCGAGCGGGACCGAACTGCTCGTCGGCCACACCCGGGACGAATTCCGGTACTTCAGCGTCATGAGCGGGCGGTACGGCACCTTCACCGAGGAGGATGCCCGCGCGGCCCTGGAACTGCTCGCCCCGCAACCTGACGGGGCGCGGGCCTACCGTGCCGCGTTCCCGCAGGCGGGCCCGGAGGAGCTGGTGGAGACGGTGTACTCCGACGCCCTCTTCCGCATGCCGTCACAGCAGCTGGCCGAGGCGAACGCCGCTGCCGGCGGCACCTCGTACCTGTTCGAACTGTGCTGGACCGCCCCGGTCCTCGGCGGCACCCTGGGTGCCTGCCACAGCCTCGATCTGCCCCTGGCGTTCGGCACGCTGGACAGCCCAGTCGGCACCCAGCTGATCGGCGAGGAGCCCGCCCCCGAGGCCGTCGCGCTCTCCCGCGAACTCCAGGAGGCATGGGTTCGCTTCGTCACCACCGGCGACGCGGGCTGGCCCGCCCACCGGCCCGACGGGCACCTCACCCGCGTCCTGGACGCCGAGTCGACGACTCTGCCCTACCCCGAGCAGACCTCGCGCCGGATCTGGGAAGGCCACGCCCCCGCCCCCTTCGATCATTCGTAACGTCGAACTGGCCCCAGACGTCCTCGATAAACCAGCGGGGCGTGCGGTCGGCGCCGTTGATCAGGGGGACCATCCGCTCGCGCGGGCCCGAGCCCCGGGCTCCCTTTCCTTGGCGGACGTGGAGCTTGCCTAAGCGGCCCAGGTCCCACTTGATGTCCGTCAGATCGAGCTTGCACGCCTCGCTGACCCGCAGCCCGACCTGGGACATCAGCTTGGAGGCGGTGCAGTTCCGGGCGGTCGGGGTGAACTTCCGGCAGGTCGCCAGCTCGCCGCCCCACCCGGTGAACAGCGTCTTGACCACCGGCCCAGACGGCGGAATCGGCAGTGCCGCGTCCTTCGACCCGCGCGGCCGGTTCATCTCGTCGATCGGGGATTCGATCACCCGGCCGGTCATCCGGTGGATCTCGACTTTGTGCCGCAGCTCCAGGAACAGGAAGTACGTGGCCAGCGCCTGAGAGCACCCCGGCCTGGTGCCGCTCGGCGAAGTCCGCAGCACCTTCCCGAAGTACGCGTCGGCATCGGGTGGCTCCATCTCCCACAGCGGCCGACCAAACCAGGACCGCATCTGCTCCAGGTGCCCGAAGTCCCTGCGGATCGTGCCGTCCGCCGGCCCGGCCGAGGCACGCGCCAGCACGAACCCCGCCAGCACGTCGGTCTCGAACTGCTCCAGTCCCTCCGCCGTGGCCGGTGGCCAGACATCACGCAGGTCCCGTACGACAGCCAGCGCCAACCCAAGCCCACGCGCCTTCAGCCCAATCGTGAATCGATCGGACATGGTGAGAGCGCTTCAGGAATCCCGAAGTCACGTAAGCCCGCGAACCACTGCCGGAAAGAAGACGAACCTCCTGGCCACGAGGTCGAGAACTCAGCGAGGCTCAGAGCAACCCACGGGATGTCGCACATTACGCCGCCTCCGTCTGAACCGCGCCGGTGGCGGAGATCTGTCGTCGCGGAGACACCACGGGATGCCACGGCAGCACCACAAGGAAAGCGGCCCGCCGCTCCGGAAAGAGCGACGGGCCGCGGTGCTGAAAGATGCTCACATGCCGGGGTGCTGGGACGTCGGCACGGCGTCGGCGCGGACGACGATCACGTTTGCGATCTTGTCGGCGAACGTCTGGCTCTTGGCGTCCCAGATGGCCCACCACCAGCCCAGCCCGAACACCACGTTGTTGAGGAACTGGAGCAGGCGGCGGCCGAGGGCCAGGCCCACGCCGAGCATCCGGCCGTCAGCGGCGCGGATGGCCCGGATGCCGAGGACCTTCTTGCCCACGGTCTGTCCGGTGCGGCCTTCGAGCCGCAGCTGGAGGACCACGGCAACGATCATCGCCAGCACGCCGACCCAGCCGAGGATGATCGCCAGTGCGTCCCCGCTCTCGCCGGTGCTCTCCTCGATCGCGGTGCTGATGCCGACCATCACCCACAGCGGGCCGAAGTTGATCAGAACATCGAGCAGGAACGCGCCCGCGCGCTGAAACCAGCCCGCGTACGGCGGCTGCAGCTGCGGCCCGGTCGGGGCCCACGGCTGCTGCTGCGGCGGGTACGGTGCCCCGGCCTGCTGCGGATACCCGTACGGCTGTTGCGGCGGGTATCCGTACGCCGGCTGCTGGGGCGGGTAGCCGTACGACGCCTGCGGCGGCGGCCCGGGGTGACTCACTGCTCGTGCTCCTTCGGTTCACTGCTGGCCCATGAGGGTTTTGCAGGACACAGCGTATGGGGCATGAGTGACAGCGGTCATCCGACGGGGTGCCCGGCCATGGCCGACACCGCCGGCGGTCAGCCGGAACGGCCGCCGCGCCCCTCGCCGGAAGCAGACGTCTCGCCGGAGTGCAGAGTGACGGCCCGGAGAAGCGCCTCCCGGCACGCGAGGATGGCGGGGTGCCGACCGCGGCCCCGGCGTACCACGGTGAAGACGCGGCGGGCGCGTTGGCCACGCGAGAGTCGCCGGAGGGGGGCGGGCCTGGAGGGCGGGCAGCGCCTTCTCCGGTTCCCTGTGCGTGACGTGGACGCGCAGGTGCGGGTGGCGGTCGCGCAGCGGGTCGAGCATGGACGGTACCAGGGCGAGCGCGGCCGTCTGGAACGACGCGATGCGCAGCGTGCCGGTCAGGTCGGCGGGGGAGGTGGCCATGTCCGCCTCCGCGCGCTCCAGGCGTTCCAGTACCGCCTCGGTGTGGGCGACGAGGATCTCGGCCTGCTCGGTCAGCCGTACCCGCCGCCCGACCGGCTCCAGCAGCCGGACGCCGACCTCGGCTTCCAGCTGGGCGAGCTGCTGGGAAACGGAGGACGGGGCGTAGGACAGCCGGAAACATTCGCTGGACCGATCGGAGAGGCATACCGGACCCTGATCATGTGACTGATCACGTGGCAAGAAACGCGTCCTCCCTCCGTACGCTGCCGTGGTACGAGCGGCCCAGTGCCCGTACGTGGCGGTGCGCCCCCGCGCCCTCCGAAGTACGGAGCTTCCACTCCTCACTGCCCGACTACTCCCCCACTCCGCTGACCGAGCTCCCGCCCCTCGCGGCGGAGCTGGGGGTCGGGCGGGTCTTCGCCAAGGACGAGTCGTCCCGGCTGGGGCTGCCCGCGTTCAAAGCGCTCGGCGCGTCCTGGGCGGTCCACCGCACGCTTGCCGAGCGGGCCTCGAACGGCGCGGAGCCGGGCCCGGTGACCCTGGTGACCGCCACCGACGGCAACCACGGCCGGGCGGTGGCCCGTACGGCACGCCTGCTCGGGCAGCGCGCCCAGGTCTTCGTTCCGCAGGGCGTGCACCCGCGGGCCGTGGCGGCCATCGCCGCCGAGCAGGCGCAGGTCACCGAGGTCCCGGGGCCGTACGACGAGGCAGTACGGCTGGCGGCCCGGGCGGCCGCCGCACCGGACGCGGTCCTGGTCCAGGACACCGCCTGGCCGGGGTACGAACAGATCCCGGGCTGGATCGTCGAGGGCTACAGCACCCTCTGCACCGAGATCGACGAGCAGCTGGTGGCCGCGGGGATAGCCCAGGGGCCCGGCCTCGTCGCCGTACCGGTGGGTGTGGGTTCGCTGGGCCAGGCGGTGGTCACCCACTACCGCAGCCGCCCGTCCGAGCGTGCCCCGGCGCTGCTGTCCGTGGAGCCGGAAGCCGCGGCCTGCGTCTTGGAAAGCCTCGTGCTCGGGGAACCCGTCAGTGTCACCACCGGCGAGACCATCATGGCCGGGCTGAACTGCGGCACCCCTTCCAGCATCGCCTGGCCCTGCCTGCACGGCGGGCTGGACGCCGCTGTCGCCGTCCCCGACGCCGACAGCGCCCGCGCCGCCGCCGACCTCGCCGCGCTCGGCGTCTCCTCGGGCCCCTGCGGGGCCGCGGCGCTCGCCGGGCTGCGTGCCGCGCTCACCGGCGCGGACGCCGACGCACGCCGCACGGCACTGGGCCTCGACCCGCACTCCGTGGTCGTACTCCTGAGCACCGAGGGCACCGCCGCCAACCCGCACTCCCCAGCCGATCCATGCTGACCCAGCTCCCGGCCGCACTCGGCGTTCTCGGCCTGCTGACCATCGTTCCGGGCCCGGACATGGCCATCGTCACCCGGCGCGCCGTCGTGGCCGGGCCCCGGGGCGGGCGGCGGACGGTCGGCGGCATTGCGACCGGGCTGCTGGTCCGGGGCGCGCTGACCGTCGCCGGGCTCGCTGCCGTACTGGCCGCCTCGCCTGCCGCATACCTGATCGGCTTCGGTCTCGCGGTCGCCGCGGCCTCCGGCTGACCGCGGCGCGGGACATGGAAGGATGCAACTCACGCAGGCCACCGCGGGCTGACAGAGCGTCATGAAGAGAAAGTGACTCTGCCGATGTACACCGCTTCACTCAACGGCACCGTGCTCGCCTACGGTGTCCAGGGACCCACCGACGGCACACCCGTGCTGCTCATTCACGGACATCCCTTCAACCGGACGCTGTGGGAGCCGCAGGCCGACGCCCTTGCCTCGGCCGGCTATCGGGTCATCACCCCGGACCTGCGAGGTTATGGGCAGAGTCCCGTGAACGGCGACATCGTGTACCTGTCCGACTTCGCCGACGACCTCGCCGCCCTCCTCGACCACCTGGGCATACCCGCGGCCGTGGTCGGCGGCGTTTCCATGGGCGGCCAGATCACAATGGAGATGCAGGCCCGTCATCCCGACCGCGTCGCCGCCATGGTGCTCTCCGACAGCTCAGCGCCGGCGGAGACACCGGACGGGAAGCTGTTCCGCAATCGCCTGGCCGACCGCCTCCTCGCCGAGGGCATGGACGGGTACGCCGGTGAAGTCATCGACAAGATGCTCGCCGCGTACAACGTCCCTGCCCTTCCCCATGTCGCCGACCGGGTGCTGACGATGATGCGCGCGACCGATCCGCGCGGCGCGGCGGCAGCGTTGCGGGGCAGGGCCGAACGCCCCGACTACCGCCCCGGCTTGAGCGGTGTCGACGTACCGGTGCTGCTCCTCGTGGGCGCCGACGACGTCTACACCCCACTGGCCGACGCCGAAGAGATCCGCAGCCATGTCCCGCACGCCCGGCTCGCGGTCATCGACCGAGCGGGCCACCTGCCCGGGGCCGAACAGCCAGAGGTCTTCAACCGGCACTTGCTCGGCTTCCTGGCCCGGGAGGTTCCCGGCGTTCCGCGGTAGGCCGCTGCCTGCGGGTCCCGTTCAGCCAAGGATGAGGGGGAGGTGCGCGGCCATCTCGCCGAGTGCTTCCGTCTCCCTCTCGGTCGGCGTGCGTCGGCCGGTGCCGATCAGCAGCGCGTCCTTGTCGGAGAGCGCTGCGGGAAAATCGGCGCCGGCGATCCTCTCCAGTGCTGAGCGTGCCGCCGCGAGGGTCTCGGCGGGCGGCTCGGCGGCCGAGGGCCGGTGGGCGATCAGGTCGAGGTGGTGCAGCGTCCATTCGAGTACGTACGCGGACAGGTAGTCGCCAACCGTCAGCACCTTGTCCTGAGTGCTGACACGTGCGGTGGGGTCGGCGAGCCGGGCGGCGCGCCCGGCGGCGGAACCGACGTCGTCGAGGTGGAACTTGAGCCACCTCGGCTCGCCGTACGCGGCGGCCAGCCGGGGGATCAGCGCGTCGAGCGGGTCCTCACCGGTCGGGGGTGCGTCGGCGAGGTCCCAGTAGGTGGCCGCGTCCACGGTCGGTTCGGTGTCGGCGGGCGTGACCAGGGTGATCAGGACGTCCTGGGCGTCGATGACCAGGTGGCACACCAGGTCCCGGACGAGCCAGCCGGTACAGCCGGACGGCCGCTCGAAGTCCTCGTCCGGGGTGTCGGCGACGGCCGTGAGCAACGCCGTCCACGAGCGTGAGAAGAGATCCACGGCGGCACGGTAAGGCCGGACCGGAGCGGTGGACAAGCGAATTCGGGCAGGCGGGTCGATACCGGGATGAGCGGGTCGACTCGCGCACACACCTCTCTGTAATTTCGGAATAGCGTAATATCGAGCCATGGCTGATGCTCTCCCGGCGGACGACTCCACGGGCGGTGGCTCCCCGGCAGGTGACTCCCTGCCGGAGCGGGTCGCCGCGCTGGAAGCACGCGTAGCGCGACTGGAGTCGGGGCCCCGAGCACCGCGACATGAGGTGTTCTGGGCTCTTGAAGGGCTGCGGGAACGGCTCACCGGGAGCGGGGAGGTGCTGTTCACCGGTGCGCTGGAACTGCCCACGGGCGAACACTACGCATGGCAGCAAGGCGCGGTCGCCGAGGAGTTGCTCGAAGCGGACTGGGCGGACCACGCGGCGCCGTACGCGGCGCTCGGGCACCCGGTACGGCTCACCCTGCTGCGGGCGGTGCTGCGCGGTATCCGCTCCGCGGCCCAGTTGCAGGAGACCGCCGGACTGAACACCACCGGGCAGCTCTACCACCACCTCAAGCAGCTCACGGCCACCGGCTGGCTCCAGGCGGAGGGGCGTGGCAACTACCACGTGCCCGCGGGCAGGGTGGTGCCGCTGCTCGTGCTGATGTCCGCGGTGGTTCCGGCACCGAATTCAACGACGGAGGGGTAGTTGATGAACCGACGGAAGCTGCTGGGCGTGGCGACGGCCGCGGCCGGTGTGTCGCTCTTGCCCGGTAAGGCCATGGCCGCTGAGGGCGATCTGGCCGCGCGGGTACGGCGTTACCTGGATCGCGCGTTGGAGAAAGGCAGCCCGAGCGTGGTGTGCGGAGTCATCCGCGGCACACAGGAGTACATAGCGGGGGCGTCCCGGAAAGGGCGCGACGCGGCACCGGACCGCAGAACGGTGTTCCAGCTCGGCTCGATCGGCAAGACGCTCACCGCCACGGCTCTCGCGCGCGCCGTGAATGCGGGCACGGTCCGCCTCGACGCGCCGCTCACGCTTCCTCCCGGGTTCACCGTCCCGGGCCAGGGCCCTCGGCGGATCACCCTGGGCGACCTGGCGACCCACTCCTCCGGCCTGCCCCAGCTGCCGCCGAATCTGCTGGCGGAGGCGGATCCATACGACCCGTACGCGCACTACACACTGGACGACCTGGCCGCCGGCCTGGCCAGGACGACGCTGCTCACCGACCCGGGCACCACCTACCAGTACTCGAACTTCGGTTTCGGGCTGCTCGGCCAGGCCCTCGCCTTCGACGGCGTGGACGCGATGGTGCGGCGCCGCGTGACCGGGCCCCTGCGCCTGTCCGACACGACGACGGAGCTGCGGCCGGACATGGCGGCACGCAAGGCGGTGGGACACCTCGCGGGAGAAGCCGTCCCCGACTGGCACGATCACGTTCTCAGCGGTGCGGGCACCTCCCTCTACAGCACCGCCGGCGACATGGTCCGCTTCCTCCGCGCACAACTGCGGCCCGAGCGCTCGCCGTTCGGAGACGCCATCGAACTGACCCAGCGTCCGCACTTCACCGCGACCGAGCACCTGCGGCTCGGGCTCGGCTGGCACCTGAGCTCCCTGTCCGACGGCCGGCCCATGACCTGGCACAACGGCGGCACGGGCGGCTTCAGCACCTGCACCGCGTTCAGCAGGCGGAGCGGGACGGCAGTGGTGATGATGGTGAACACCTTCAGCGAGGGGAACGAGGCCGACGGCGGACTCCGCCCCGTCGACTCACTGACCTTCGGCCTCCTCTCCGAGCTCGTGGGGAGCTGACTTTCCGAGGGCCCGGTCGGTGAGTGGGTGAGCCGGTAGGTGCGTGGGCCGGTAGGCGTCGTGGGTCCTTCAGGTGCGGGGAGCGGCACCTTCCGGGCCCGGTTCCGGCCCCGGGAGGGCAGGGGGCGGGCCGGGCTCGCTCCCGGCCAGGGCGCGGGCGACGCCGGTGTCCAGATCCGCGTGCAGGCCGGTGTCGAAGGCCTGTTGGTAGGCGTGGGCACCGAGCGCCTGCCGGGCGCGCTGTTCGCAGGCCCGGCGGTCGGCCTCCCACACGGGGATGCCCAGCTGCGGCCGGCCGAGAGTGCCCCAGATCTGCTGGGCGAGGCCGAGCAGATAGGCGGCGTGCTCGCTCCGGCCGAGGCCGGCCGTGGCCTGGGCCCGTACCTCGATGGCCATGCCCCTGCCCACGCCTTCGTGCAGCCGGTGTTTCACCTGGAGGGCGGACCGGGCGAACTCCTCGGCGGTCAGGTGCCGGCCCAGGACCAGCTCGGCCTGCGCGTAGTTGATCTCGACCCAGGAGCGCAGACAGCACTCACCGTGCAATGAGCAGTGGGCGTGCAGCCCGTCCAGTACGGCGACGGCCCGCTCGATGCGGCCGGTGGAAATGTACGCATGGCCGCTGGCAGCCATCGTCATCACGACGGGGTAGTCGAGCTCGTCCATGCGCTGTCGCTGGACCGGCAGCGACTCGGTCAGGGTCACCAGTTCGGTGTAGTCACTCCGCATGATCGCCAAGAGGACGGCGGTGGCGGTCGCGGTGGCGGCTTCGGCTTCGCCGAACCGGGCTGCCTGATCGGCGCACTGGGCGGCCCAGGTCTCGACACCGGCCTGGTCACCCAGCTGGGACAGGAGCATGCAACAGCCGAACAAGGCCCTGACGCGTGTGCGACTGGGGGCGGTGTCCGCGGTCAAGGCCCGGGTCAGGTAGTACTGACCCTCCGTGACGAAGCCACAGCCGTACCAGAAGAACCACAGCGCCCCGGCCAGTTCCAGTGCGGTGTGCTGGTCCGCCGGCCGGGACAGGCAGAACTCCAGCGCGGCACGGAGGTTGCCGTGCTCGGCGGTCATCCGGTCGCACCGGGCGAACTGGTCGGGCCCGAACCAGGCGGCGTCCCCGGCCCGTGCCAGACACAGGTAGTGGTCGCGGTGCTGGCGGTGCAGCGCGTCCTCCTCACCCAGCCGGTTCAGCCAGCCGGCGCCGTACTCGCGGAGGGTGTCGAGCATCCGGTACCGCTCCCCCGCCTCCGCCGGCTGCCAGGTCAGGATCGACTTCTCCACCAGGGAGCCGAGCAGGGCCGGAATGTTCGCGGCCGGCAGCCGTACGTCGGCACACACCTGCTCGGCCGCCTCGGCGTCGAAGCTCCCGGCGAACACCGACAGCCGGGCCCACAGCAGCCGCTCGGCCGGGGTACACAGCTGATGGCTCCAGCCGATCGCGGTACGCAGCGCCTGGTGCCAGGGGGGAATGGTGTCCTGCACCGCGTGCTCGGTCTCGCCGAGGAGTGCGTACCGCTCCTCCTCCAGCCGCCGGTTCAGCTCCGCCAGCGGCAGGTGGCGCAACCGCGCAGCGGCCAGCTCGATCGCCAGCGGCAGTCCCTCCAGCCGCCGGCACAGGGTCACGAGCTCGGCTCGATTGGCGGGGGTGAGCGCGAAGCCGGGCACCGCACGGACGGCACGGTCGGCGAGCAGCACGAGCGCGTCGGCCTCGGCGCCGTACGCTGCGGTACCGTTTGCTGCCGAATCCGCCGCGGCTGCTGGATACCTCAGGCCCGTCGCCTCCACCGGGCCCGCTGGGTCGACACCCCCGCTGTCCCGCTTCGCCGACGCCGGGAGCGGGAGTGGTTCGAGCGTGAACACCTCTTCGGTGAGCAGGTTGAGCGGGCGACGGCTGGTGGCCAGGATCCGCAGTCCCGGTGCGGCGTGCAACAGCGCCTCGATGACCATCTGGCACTCCTCGACCAGGTGCTCGCACGTGTCCAGCACCAGCAGCAGCTGTCGGTCCGCCAGGTGATCGGCCAGCATGTCGATCACCGGCCGGGTGGAGTGGTCGGCGAGCGGCAACGCCTCGGCGATGGTGTGCGGCAGCAGCTTTCCCTGGCTCAGCGGTGACAGCTCGACCCACCACGCCCCGTCGGCGAACAGCGGCTGGAGCGTCGCCGCGGTACGCAGCGCCAGCCGGGTCTTGCCCACCCCGCCCACTCCGGTCACCGTCATCAGCCGGGAGCGCCCGACCCGCCGCGCCACCTGCGTCAGTTCGGCCCGGCGCCCGACCAAAGGGCTCGCCTCGACCGGCAGATTCCCCACCCGCTGTTCCGTGACCAACCGGCCGTCCCCTCGTCCGGCCCCGGTGCGTTCCGCGGCCTCGTGCGTCCCAGGTGCGCGTTCCGCTCGCCCGTGCTGTTCCCGGTGCTAACAGAATGCCGTGGTGGGGCGCGGCAGTTCCCCGGAACCGGCCCGGGACTCCCCTACAGGATGAAAGGGTGCGGTCCAACACTCCACCAAGGGCCGCGGGCCAGCACCCGGCCGTCGCCGTCGGCAGTCCCCGAAAGTGGCTACAGCTCGTAGATCTGACCGGTCTGCGCGCCTTCCACCGAGCGTACGTACGCCTCGGCGACACGCTCCAGCGGTACCGAGCACATGCCCGGGAAGAAGTCGCCGTAGGTGTCCAGGGACTCGGTGACGACGTTCGGGGAGACGGCGTTCACCCGGTGCGGGGCGATCTCGATGGCGGCGGCGCGGACGAAGGCCTCGACGGCGCCGTTGGCGAGGGAGGCGGCCGACGGTGCGGACCTTGTGGCCACGGTCGGCGAGGCCACCGGAAACTCGGGATGCCGTTCGCGCCAGGCGCGCAGCAGCGGCACGGTGTGGCTGAGCCCTCGTCGCCGATCGCCGCCAGGACTCGCAGATGACGCAGCGACCGTGCCGGGCGTGGACGAGTGGCTGACCACGATCGCGACCGGCGCGGCGGTCGGCGTCACGGCCGAGGGCACCGTGCACCAGCACCCGCATCCGGGGATGTGCTGTCTGCCGGTGCGCGACGCGGACCCGGTCACCGTCCTCCTGGCCTGACCCGCGCGCCCCGCCCACCCGGCGACGGACGCCTTCCGCAGCCATGTGGAACAGCAGGTGGCGGAAGCCGGCCGGCCCGCCTGAAACAGCCCTGCCCACCGTCGGCCCTCCGGATACGGCGTCTGCAGCTCCGGACCATCCGCCGCACCGGCCCCCGGGACACGCTGATGCGCGTGATGCCCGGCCAGGGCCTGCCACGGGATTCAGCGCACCAGTGGCGCGGCGTGCGCGACGAACGCCTCGATGGCCTGCTTGGCCTCGGCGTCCCGACTGTTCCGGTCCGCCTGGTCCACCGCGTTGGACACCTCTCGGGTGCACTCATAGGCCCGCTCGGCCGCGCGGATCACCTCGGGGTCATCGGTGAGCAGCTTGACCCGGTAGAGCGCTTGGCGGGCCACGGTTCGCAGGCGGTGTGCCTCGTCCCGTGCCGCGAGGAAGGCCTCCCCTTCCGGCTCCTTCTTCTTGCGGTACCAGCGGTCCGCCTGGCCATGGCGGTACTGCTCAGCCGCCTCGGCGAACGCGCTGTAGGTGGCCATGCGCTCCTGCCGCAGCGCCTCGGACCGGGTGAACAGCTCACTGCGCCGCGACGCCCGCCGCTGGAAGGCATGCGTGATGACGGACCCCAGCAACGTACCCACAACCGCTACAACAGTCGTCCAGATGGCTTCCACGACACCAGTCGATCACACCAACTCCGGGGCGGGGCAAGCAGTGTGCCGTTCTTCCGCCTTCGCCCGCTCAGGCGGCGAGCCGCTGGGCCTGGGCCTGGGCCTGGGACCGGGCCACCGCCCGTGCGGGTGCGGTCGGCAGGCGTACCGGGGTGGGCGCGATACGGGCGGGTTCCGTCGGGGTGTGAGTGGTCAGGACCCGGTACGTCGTCTTGGTCGGGTCCTCCAGCGGCTCGCCCAGGGACAGCCTGCCCGCGGAATACAGCTCGTCGCAGACGGCGGTCGGCAGCGCCACGTAGCAGCCGCCCTTGTTGGTACGGGAGTCGTACGGCTGCCAGTAGCCGTACCGGCGTCGTCCGCCGGCCCGCACGGTGACGAACACCGGGGTACGGGAGTCGGCGATGGTGCGCAGGACGTCGGCGGTGGCAGCGCCGGACGGGCCGGCGGCACGGGAGCGCGGGGCGGGGTGCGAGGAAGGACGGGAGACGGCTCGGGCGGGGCGCTGGGGCCGGGACGGGGGCCGGTACGGAGACTGGTGCTGGGCCTGGAACATGATCACCCTCCCGTGACCGCAGTGCGCAGAACACCGAGTCGTCCGGCCGGGGCAGGCCGCCTCGACAGCGGTCCGCCGCTGGATATGGCAGATATGACAGATGTGGCGGGTTCGACAGGTGTTGCCCGGCCACGCGCGAGCATGAGCGTCCCGGTCGGTACCCGGTTGAGGTCGGGAGACATCAGGGCGCACCTTTCCGAGGACGGAGACTCATGATCACGTGCCCCCATTCAATCAGGTGTTGATCATTCCACCCAACTTCCTTATGGGTGCGTGTCTTTATGTGCTCCGTATTTCTCGGGCTCCGCTCGCCCCGGCGCGCCTTCACCGCTGTTTCGCCGACTCCCCGCACCGTCACTGGCGTTGGAGGCTGCGGGCGGCGCCCGCGGCGACGGTCGTGGCGAACACCCAGCCCGCAGCGGTCAGGAAGAAGGCCGGCCATTGGCTGGGGCCGGTCGGCGCGAAGGCCTGCAGCGGCAGCCGGCGGGCGGCCGGCGACCGGGGCGTGAGCGCCTGGTAGGCCGGCCCTTCCAGTCGTACGGTGTCGGGCCGCACCGCGGGGTCCGCCTCGATCGCCTTGAAAAGGGGCGTAGGCGGTCATCGACTACGCACGGGTTCGTCGAATCCGGAGGTGTTCGACGATCGTTTTCGGGGCATTCGGGAATCAGGCGGACGTCCGGGTCTGCAGGCCGGACCCCTGCCAGGGTATGCCGGTTCGGACCAGGAGCGGGTGTGCCCGATGCGCTCCATGGCCAGCCACCAGCTGGTCATGGAGCGCACCCCCGCTACCGAAGAGCCCTCTCGTCAGTTCCCTGCTGCGAGTTCGCCGCTGAGCCGGCCGTGCAGGTGCGCGCTGGGGTCGTTCAGGCCGGTGATCTCGACCGTCTTGCCGCGCTGTGCGTACTTGGTCTCGATCGCGTCCAGCGCGGCGACGGACGAGGCGTCCCAGACGTGGGCGGCGGACAGGTCGATGATCACTCTGTCCGGGTCACCGGCGTAGTCGAACTGGCCGACGAGGTCGTTGGAAGAGGCGAAGAACAGTTCGCCGGTGACCCGGTAGACGGCGGTGCTGCCGTCGGGGTCGGTCACGGCGGTGACCTCGGCGAGGTGGGCGACCCGCTTGGCGAAGACGACCATCGCGGTGATCGAGCCGACGACGACGCCGATGGAGAGGTTGCTGGTCGCGACCACGACGACGACCGTGATGACCATGACGATGGTCTCGCCGGCCGGCATCCGCTTGAGCGTGGCGGGCTTGATGGAGTGCCAGTCGAAGGTGCCGATCGAGACCAGGACCATCACGGCGACCAGCGCGGCCATGGGGATCTCGGACACGATCGGCCCGAGGACGATGCAGAGGATCAGCAGGAAGAAGCCGGCGAGGAAGGTGGAGAGCCGGGTCCGCGCCCCGTTCTTGACGTTGATCATCGTCTGGCCGATCATCGCGCAGCCGCCCATGCCGCCGAAGAAGCCGGTGACGATGTTGGCGATGCCCTGGCCGACGGACTCGCGGGTCTTGTTGGAGCGGGTGTCGGTCAGCTCGTCCACCAGCTTCGCCGTCATCAGCGACTCCATCAGTCCGACCAGCGCCATCGCCAGGGCGTACGGGGCGATGACGGTCAGGGTGTGGAGGCTGAAGGGGACGTCGGGCAGTCCCGGGACGGGCAGGGACGACGGCAGCTTGCCCTTGTCGCCGACGGTGGGCACGGCGATGCCGGCCGCCACGGTGATCACGGTGAGGAGGGCGATGGAGACCAGCGGCGCGGGCACGGCCTTGGTGATCCGGGGGAAGCACACCATGAGCAGCAGGCCGGCCACCACCAGCGGGTAGACCGCCCACGGCACGTCGCGCAGGTTCGGGATCTGGGCGGTGAACAGCAGGATGCCCAGTGCGTTGACGAAGCCGACCATCACCGACCGCGGTACGAACCGCATCAGCTTGGCGACGCCCAGCGCGCCGAGGACGATCTGGAAGACACCGGCCAGGATGACGGTCGCGATCAGATGGCCGAGGCCGTGCTCGCGGGTGACCGGGGCCACCACCAGGGCCACGGCGCCGGTGGAGGCGGAGATCATCGCGGGCCGGCCGCCGACGAAGGCGATCACCATCGCCATGGTGCAGGCCGCGAACAGCCCCACCGTGGGATCCACTCCGGCGATCACCGAGAACGAGATCGCCTCCGGAATCAGCGCCAGGCCGACGACCAGGCCGGCCAGCACCTCGGTACGGAAGACCTTGGGCGAGGCCAGCCAGGCGGGGCGGCCGGCCGCCTGCAGCCGCCCGCGGGCGGAGGCGAGAGAAGACAACAACGCGGTACCTGTCATGCTCGGGCACGCGCGCTCGGCGGGCCGGGGCGGCGTGCGGAAGGGCGGGGCAGCCCGGACGGCACCCTTGCGGGTGACGTATGTGCGCGAGCCCCTGGCGGCCGACGCCGCACCATGCCCGGATCGTTCTTTCGGGGGCGACACCGGCCCCGAAACGGCAACGGAGAGCAGCAGCACGCACCGCTCTCCGGCCACAATTCTACCCGGGGCGGCTTCCGCCCCCACACCGCCGTACGACCGTCATGTGCCCAGGGGCACGTCCCTGCCGGTCAGCGTCGCCCGTATGCCCTCCTTCGTGACGGAGATGCCGCGCAGCCGGAGGTCGCCCGGCAGGTCGTCCGGCAGCTGGGCCGAGAACTCCATGTCCTTGGCGACCTTCGGCTCCCGCACCTTCTGCAGCCCGCGGATGAGCGACGGATCGATGCCGGCGGGTTCGAGGACCGAGGGATGTTCGGCGAGGGCGTCCAGCGCACGGCCCTTCATCAGCTGGTCCGGGAGGAGGCGCCGCCCGGTGGCCTGCTGGAGGTCGCGCTCGTCCATCTTGTCGGCAGCGGGCGTGGCCAGCTGCAGGCCGCCGCCCTCGCCCGGGGTGTACGTGAGCAGGCCGGGCACCACCACTCGTGCGTTCGCGACGGTCAGGGCCAGGCCGTGGTCCCCGGTGCGCCGCAGGTGTGCCCGCGCCCGGATCTCCGCCTGCTTGCCTGCCACCGGCAGATCGCCGTGGACCTGCACGCTGTTCTTCTGAGGGCCGGGTGCCAGCTGGACCTGCGAGGCGCCGACCTCACGGTTCAGGTCGTCGAAGTCGAGGAAGACGTCGCCTCGCACCCGGCTGAGGACCGCGCCCTTGACCGAGGTCGGGAGGCTGCCGACGATCCGTATGTCGTCCACCGTCCCCTTCACCTGGGCGACGGAGACCCGCCCGGCGGGTACGTCGGGCACGTTGACCTCGACGTGGTCGAGGCGCTTGGTGGCGAGCCGGCCGAGGAACGGGAAGCTGTCGATGTGCACCTCGGGCTCGGCACGCAGCTTCAGGGCCTCCTGCACCTTCTCCGCCGCCAGGTTCTCCGCGTAGAGCACGGCCCAGCGATCCCCCAGGGCCAGGAACGCGAGCACGACGGCAAGGGCGACGACCGTTTTCACGGTCCTCCGCACGATGCGACGGCCGCGGGACGGCCGGCCCCCGGCGGACGGAGGGGTCTCAGGAGGAGCCGCTGTATAGCTATCCGTGGTTTCCATCGGTGTTGTCCCGGTCTGTGGCGTCGCGTGTTCGGGAGATCCGTTCGAGGTCACCGCCACATGCGATCACAGGGCGGATGCGTTCGTCCAAGTCCCGTACGACTGCACGCAAGTCGGACTCATCCGGGGAGCATGGCGCGCCGTCCGGGGGCCGCGGAGGACTGCATGCTCATCCCGCCGTCCACGACGAGCACTTGGCCGGTGAGGTACCGGGATTCGTCGGAGGCGAGGAACACCATGGTGTGGCCGATGTCCTCGGGAGAGCCCAGGTACGGGAGGGCGTTGCCCCGCTTCAGCGCCTCGACGACGTCGTCGGGCAGATTGCTCTCCAAGGCGGGGGTCACTGAAGGACCGCGCCTCGCGGACACCGTCCCACCGTGCCGGCGCCTCGGGAGCGCGGAACCGCCGGGGCACGTCCAGCGGAGCCGTGTGGGCCGCGCGGACCGTTGGCCGGAACCATCCGGACGGGTATGCGATCCCTAGTGCCAGGTCACGGGGGCTGGGCACAATCGGCCGGGCCGGACGCGCCGACCGCATCCCCCAGCGCTCGCGGTCGTTGACCGGCCGAGTCCCCGACGAGAGGAAGCCCGTTGGCATCGCTGTCCCAGCCCCGTCTGCGCCTCGCGGTACTGGCAGTCTCCACCATTCTGCTCGGTACCGCCGCGACCGCCTCGGCCTCGGCCCCCGCGGTCACCTCCGCTCCCCCGGCCGGCGACCGGCCCGCGGGCGGCCGCCCGTACATCGAGACCAGCCTGTTCTTCGGTACCGCCCATCCGGACGGCAGCCCGCCCGTCACCGACAAGCAGTTCCAGGGCTTCGTGGACGAGTTCGTCACGCCGCGTTTCCCGGACGGGCTGACCGTTCAGGAAGGCGAAGGCCAGTACCGGGACGCGCACGGCACCATCGAGCGTGAGCGCTCCTACGAGCTGATCCTCTTCTACCCCACGGGCCAGGCGGGGCCCAGCGGCCGCAAGATCGAGGAGATCCGCTCCGCGTACGAGAAGAAGTTCGCCCAGGAGTCGGTGGCCCGCGTCGACGACCGCACGACGGTCGACTTCTGACCCGCCGGTCGACTTCTGCCCGGCGGTCGACTTCTGGCCCGGAAGCCGGACCGCTGCTGCCCCGGAGACCGGGCCGCGCCGGCGACCTGGCGCTCGGGCCGTACCGGTCCCTGCGGGCGCAGCCCGGCCCGGCATCCGCCGTTCGAGTGAGGAGGCGAACGGCGGATGCCGGGTCGGGCGCGCTCCGTGCGTCTACTGGGAGGAGTCCTGACCCCGGTCCCGGCCCATCTGGTCCTTCATCTTGTCCTGGGCGGTGTCGACGTGGCGGCTGTACTTGCCCTGGGTCCTCTCGTCGAGGAGGTCACCGCCCTTGTCGATGCCCCGTCCGGCTTGGTCCTCGTGGCCCTTCAGCATCT
This sequence comes from Streptomyces sp. NPDC053560, assembly GCF_044544605.1. NCBI lineage: Bacteria > Bacillati > Actinomycetota > Actinomycetes > Kitasatosporales > Streptomycetaceae > Streptomyces > Streptomyces sp. NPDC053560. Next base: position 423,408 of record NZ_JBITXI010000003.1, read on the forward strand.
GCTTGAGCTTGTCGATCATCGACATTGTGGCCCTCCTTCGGTTTCCCGTCCCTTTCAGGGTCGTGGACCATCGCCCGGGCCGCATCTTCTGGCCCTGACCTGCGGGTCATCGACGGGAGCGAGCCGCCTGGAGGCCTGAGGAGCGCGTGGCGCGGAGCCGCGCGCGGGGGCGGGCCGCGTGAGGCGACCGGGTACGGACAGCGCGGCGCGCGGCGCGCCCCTGCGGACGGGGCGGCGCCGCGCGGTGCCGTGTTCACTTCGGTCAGGCAGTGGCGTGACGCCGTTCGCTGCCGTCGGGGGACGTGGTGCGGTCGGCTTCGTCCTCGACCAGCAAGGAGAGCAGAGCGGCCACCGTCAGACCGGATTCGGCCGGGTGGCGAAGTACCTTACTCGGGTCGATCTGGTACGTGTTGGCGCGCCCCTCCCGGGTGTGGGAGAGGTAACCATCCTGCTCGAGGTCGGCGATGATCTTCTGGACGGCGCGTTCGGTGAGCCGGCAGTGGGCCGCAATGTCACGGATACGAGCGTTGTGATTGTCGGCAATCGCTGCCAGCACCCGCGCATGGTTGGTGAGAAACGTCCATCCGGTGTGTGGCTCGGGCACTCCATCCATGCTCCAACTCTAGCGACTAGATATACACGCATTCAAAAGCACGTACTTGATTTCCGGTATTAGTTGACGTGCATGGTCCGCGAACGGCAGCCTGGGGGCGGCGGTAGGCACTATGAGGGAGAGAGGCCATGCCGGAGCCTGCGTACTCTGAGCAGCCCCTCATCGGGGAGAACACCGGCAGCCCGCATGGTCGCCACAAGCCCGCGGACACTCCGTCCTTCCCGGCGACGATCGACGTCGTGCCCGACGGCGACCGGATGACCGTGACGGTGCGCGGCGAGCTCGACCTCGATGGCTGCCAGCAGCTCCGGCCCGGCCTGAGCCGAGCCCTCAGCCGCTCGGTCAGCGGCCTCGACCTGGACCTGACCGGGGTGGACTTCTGCGACTGCTCCGGCCTCAACCTCCTGCTCGCCCTGCGCGAGCGCGCCCTGGACGACGGGAAGACGGTCGTCATCGGTGCCGCCGGCCCCGCGGTCGAGCGAGTGCTCCGCCTGGCCGGCTCCCGGAACCACTTCGCACCTCCTGCCCCTTTCACACCCCCCACCTCGAACGACAAGAACATGACTGAGCGCGCCGACCACGACGCAGACCCGCAGCAGAACACCGATCAGGACCTGCACACCCTGGTCGCCCAATTGCGGCGGGCGATGCAGACCCGGCCGACCATCGACCTGGCCCGCGGCATCCTGATGGCCTCCTTTCGCCTGAGCCCGGAGGCGGCCTGGGACGTACTGGTCACCGCCTCGCAGAACACCAACACCAAGCTGCACCGGCTGGCCGGGGACCTGGTGAGCACCATCCACGGCCCGGAGCTGCCCGAGTCGGTACGCGCACACCTCGCGGCCGCGGTCGCGAAGGCGAACGCCGAGGACCCGAACCCGCCGCCGGAACCAACACCTCCGGCCGCGTCCGCAACCGCATGCGGAGAGACCGGCTCCCTGTCCGACAGCTGACCCCCGAGGGGGCCGCCCAGCGTGACGCCGAGGTGGAACGGGTCGGCTCCCGGGTGACGCGGTGCGGCCGGGTGCGTCCAGGGCCCCGGCAGGTCGGCGGGGCCAGGGGTGAGGTAGGCCAGGTCCCGGAAGGCCCGGATGGCCGCCGCGGTGGTCACCAGGGCGTCCGGGCTGTGACCGCGCACGTCGCCGATGAGCAGGCGTGTTCCGTACGGGGTGTGGACGATGTCGTACAGGTCTCCGCCCGCCGAAGCGCCCGGTACGGGGCTGTGGTGCCGGGTGCATACGCTGACGCTGCCGAGCTGCGCGGACACCGGGCGCAGTGTCGCGTTCTGGGATGCGTAAGCCACTTCCATGGCCCGGGCCAGCGCAGCCTCGGTGGCCGTGTACCGGGCCGTTGTGTACGGCGTCGGCGGTTTCGAGCAGGAGGCGGCGCAGTGGGTCTGTGCCGGCGGCCCTCTCAGCAGTGGACAGGTGACCGCCCTGCTCGACCGTCTCGTGGACCAGTCCATCCTCCAGCGCACCGACACCCCCCGCGGGTCCCGCTTTTCGATGCTGGACACGATCCGCGAGTTCGGCCAGAACTGGCTGGCCCGGCTCGGCGAGGAACAGCAGCTGCGCGAGCGCCACCGGGACTACCACCGCTGGCTCGCCCAGGTAGGTGACCGCGAATGGTCCGGGCCCGATCAGGTTGCCGCGGTCGCCGATATCCAGCGCAAGGAGAGCGAGTTCCATGGCGACCTGTGGATGCGTGGCTATGCTCTCTCCTTCCTGGCCATGGCCGCACTGGCCAATGGCGATCCGGCAGCGGCCACGCGGCACGCCCGGGACGCCCTGGCCGCCAAGTGGCAGCTGCACGACGCTTTCGGGGCCGCGGTCGTTCTCGACACGCTGGCCACGTCCGTCGCCGCGTCGGCCCCGGAGCAAGCAGCCCAGCTGCTCGGCATTGCCGACCAGCTCTGGCGCTCCATCGGCCGGGGCCGGGCCGCAGTGAAGGAATTCCTGGCAGCCCGCCACGCCTGCGAACACCAGCTCCGCGAGACCCTCGGCGGCGCGCCGTACGAGACGGCCCACCGCAAGGGACTGGAGACCGGCATCGACGACGGCATCACCTACGCCCTGCACCTGGACCGAACCCACCGCACCGCTGCCTTCCCGCCGAGTGCCAGTCTGTGCAGGTCAGGTGGCTTTCCGCGCTGTTTGACGACCCCGGCACGACGACGTCGCCCCGCTGATCGGCGTGATCAGCGGGGCGAGCCGGCCGAGCGCCTCGGCGGCGCCCGGTCTCAGAATTCGGACAGTCTCGGGATCAGAAGTCGTACGGCTTCTCGGTGTTCCAGTTCAGTACGTCGGCGTCGGACCAGGTGAACTTCGACGGCGCGCCCTTGCTGTGGTGAGCCTTCAGCTCCACGGCCGGGCCGGTGTCACCGGTCTGGTCGCGCAGCGCGAGGGAGAGCTCCGAGGAGGTGTGGGTCTTGGCGCTGTCCGCGAAGAGGGCCACGGCCGAGTAGACCTTGCCGCCGGGACGCACCGTGATCCGTTCGCTGCCGCCCGGGGCGTCCTTCTTCGAGTGCGGCAGGACATTCGAGGTGTCCCCGAGCATGACGGACGGGTAGGAGGTGACCCAGCAGGCCTTGGAGCCGGTGTTCCGCGCCGTGACCAGCAGGTGCTCGCCCAGCTGCTTCGGGAAGCGGTGCAGCACGTCGTAGGACAGCTCGTTGCCACTGCACTGACGGGTGGCGGCGGTGTCCTTGGTGATCTGGTGGGCGGCCGGGACGGCGGTGTCGGTGGCGGAACGGGTGCCGACATCGGCGGAGCTCTTCGCGGTGTATGCCTCGGTGGCGGTCTTCTCCTTCGCGCCGGTGTCCTTGGCGCTGTCCGAACCGCCACAGGCGGTCACGCTCAGGGCCAGGGCGGCGGTGACGGCGGCCAGGCCTGCGACGCGGATTCGGTTGGTACGCATAGTGGGGTCCCCCGTGCAATGGTGTGCTGGTGATGGCGGTGGTCGAAGTGCTTGGGCGTGGGACGGGCTTCATGAAGCCTTCCCCGCTCTGAGAACCAGCTTGGCTCCGACCGCTGACGTTTCACTCACGCGAGGCTGTCGTTCCGCTAACGCGCCGGACGGAAGCGGTAACACCGTTTGACGGAGGCGGTAATACCGCTTGGCGGGGGCTGTGGCGCGCGAGGGTGCAGCCGCCTGCCGGAAGAGGCGAGCACGGGGTTCTGGGTAGTGTTTCTCGCGGGCACCGCGTCGTCGCCACGGGCCGATGGGGGCGGTGCGGCAGCAGCCGGAGATTCGAGGGGGAACCGATGACCGACTCGTCCAGTGACCGACACCCGGCGGCGCCCGCACCGGTGCACGTCACCGTATGGGGCGACGAGAACGCCGACCGCCCGCCCGCCGTCTTCGTGCACGGGATCCTGACCTGGGGCGACGACGACCGCTACGGCTTCGCGGCCCAGCGGCCCCTGGCCGGCCGGCATCGCCTGCTGCTGATGGACCGCAGAGGGTACGGGCGCAGTCCGGACATCGAGCGCAGCGACTGGGCGGTGGACGCCGAGGACGTCATCGGTCTGCTCGGGGCCGGCGGTACCGGTGCTCACCTGGTCGGGCATGCGTACGGCGGGGTCGGCGCACTGGCCGCCGCCGTACGCCGCCCCGACCTGGTCCGCTCGCTCACCCTGATCCAGCCGGGCGCCCTGCGTCCCGCCGAGCGCCACCCGGTCGTCGCCGAGGCGCTGACGCGCGCCCGGGCGGCCACCGCGGCGCTCCCCGCCGGCCTCACGCCCGAGGAGTTCCTGCGCGGCGCCACCGAGTCGGTCGGCATGGCGACACCCGAGGCGACACCGGCGCGGCTGCGCGCCGCCGCCGCCACGATGGCCGAACTCCCTTGCTGGGACGCGGACATCGCGCTCGGACCGCTGGCCGAGGCGGCGTTCCCGAAGCTGCTGGTCTCCGGCGACTGGGAGGGGGCACCCGAGCAGTACCGCAAGTACGCCGGCGAACCGCTGATCGCCTGCGCCGCGTACCTCGCCGAAGCCCTCGCGGCCGACCACCTGGTCGTACCCGGCTACTACCCGCACACCCAACAGCCGGAGCGCGTGAACACCGCGCTGCAGGAGCTGTGGGACCGGGCCGAGCGGACGTGACCGGCGAAACGGGACGGCACACTTGAAGCTCGTATGACCGGCGGACCATTTTTCAGACGTACACCAGACATCTACTCCTCTTCCTTGGATTTCCGGCTGTCACGGATTCCGGTCGGCAACAGCCCGCCGACCGCCCGGCCTTGGGGGGAACGTGGGAAAGGTCCTCGACAGCACGGCATTCGCGGCACGGTACGCGCTCGCCACGTGGGCGGAGGTCACCCGGACCACCGTGACGCCGACGACCTTCCGGCTGGTCGACGTCGAGGTGTTCAGCGGCTGGTTCAAGGCGCTCGTGCCCGTTCGACTCCTGCGCGGACGGTGAGGCGCTCCTCATACAGTTCCCGCGCGAGCTGCTCCCCCTGCGCGCCGACCATCTCGTCCCACTCATCGCGTCCCCGCTCCCGGGCGACAAGGGGTTCGGCCGGCTGCTGGCGGACTTCCTGGTCCGTCTGGCGGAGGACAGCGCCGACTACACACCGCAGGACACGGCCCGGCTCGGCGCCGTGGGGCTCGACCTGGCGACCGCGTTCCTCGCGCACCACACGGACCGCGAACGCGACGTGCCGCCGTCCTGCCGGCAACGCGCCCTCTATCTCCGCATCACCTCCTTCGTCCAGCACCGGCTGGGCGGCCCCGACCTCGCCGCGAGCGACATCGCGGCGGCCCACCACATCTCGGTCCGCTCCCTGCACCGGCTGTTCCAGCAACACGGGACGAGCATCCGTACCTGGATACGCGGCCAGCGCCTGGAGCGCTGCCGGCGTGATCCGGCCGACCCGCTGAAGCGGCACGTCCCGATCCAGGCCGTGGCGGCCCGCTGGGGATTCCCCCGCCCCGCGGACTTCACCCGCGCCTTCCGCACGCACTACGGCACCACGCCCAGCGACTACCGGAACCGCGCGCACCACCGCGGCGGTACCGAGCCCGGCCCACCGGGCCGAGGCGAACGTGGCACACCCGGCCAAGGCCCTGGCGCGCAGAGCTAAGGCGCCGGAGGCGGCGACCGGCGAAGCTGTTCCTCGCGTGCATGACATGCCACGGCATCCGGCACGCGGGAGAACACTCGATCACACGGAACTCACAGGGGGAATTCCCGTGCGAATGCGCACTCGTATCGCTCCGTTCGCGATGACCGCCGTACTGCTCGGAGGGGTGGCTGCCGCGGCGACGACCGGCCCGGCAAGCGCCTCGGAGCCGAAGGCGAACGCGGCGATCCAGTCCTGCTACGGCACCGCGAAGAACCACACCAGCACGCCGGGCAGCGGGAGCCGCAACGCGCACTGGCCCGCCACGGGCACGTACGCGCACACGACCAAGAACTGCGCCGACATCAACCTGAAGGTCAAGGCCACCCGCCAGGTCACGACCTGCTTCAAGGCGACCGGCAGGCGCAACGGCTGGAAGACGGCCACGGCGGGCAAGTGGATGCAGGTTGCCACGGACGTGAAGGACGGCTCCGGCTTCTACATCCAGTTCAAGGGGACGGCCCGCGGCGCCGGACAGATCGCCTACTGAAAACATGCGGAGGGCCCGCACTCTGCGGGCCCTCCGGGGTATCCGTGGGGGACGGATAGTTGATCGTGTCGTACCCGTCCGCGGGGCGGTGATGCGCCGGCGGTGGTGTCAGGTGGTCATGGTGGGCGATGTCCACCCGGTTGGCGCAGCCTGTGGCTCAGCCGTTGCGGCCCTGGCGCAGGGCGCGGGCACACCAGCCGATGATCACGGCGTTCACCAGCGCACCGACGATGACGGGGAGGAAGAACATCGAGAAATGGTCGGGCAGCGCGAGCATCACCAGGCTCACCGGTGCGGTGGCGATCGTCGGCACCACTCCGGCGAAGGACGCGTCGGGGTTGTCGCCGTAGCTCACCACGATGGCCCACACGAGCAGGGCCGCGCACACGGCGAGGTAGAGGCGGGCGACGAGGCTGCCCAGCGCCTGGCGTACGGTCCGCAGGACGGGGTGGGTGGCCACGGGGTCGTTCATGGGGTCGGTGTGCTCCTTGTGCGCGGTGTTCATGGTGTGGGAGTTCGCGGTGTTGGTGTGCACGATGTTGCCGTTCATGGCTTCGGTGTTCCCCTGTAAGTGATGGTGAGCGTCAGGGATGCGTTCCCGGTGGGATCGCACGGACGAGACCCAGGTCGTACGCGAGGATCGTCGCCTGCACCCGGTCGCGTACCTGGAGCTTGCGCAGCAGTGCGTTCACGTGCGACTTGACGGTGCCGACGGTGATGTCGAGTTCGGTGGCGATCTCGGCGTTGTTCAGGCCCGAGGCGACCAGGGTGAGGACGCGGCGCTCGCGCGCGGTCAGCTGCGCCAGGACGCCCGTGTCGTGCCCGGCCCGTGGCCCGGTGGGAGGCCCTGACGCGTAGTGCCCGATGAGCCGGCGGGTGGCGGAAGGGGCGAGGACGCTCTCCCCGCCGGCCACGACGCGGATACCCTGCAGCAGTTCGGCCGCCTGCACGTCCTTGAGGAGGAAGCCGGAGGCCCCGGCGCGCAGTGCGTCGAAGACGTAGGCGTCGAGATCGAAGGTGGTCAGTACGAGGACGCGCGGCGGGTTGTCGCGCCCGGTGAGGATCCGGGTGGCGGTGATGCCGTCGAGGCCGGGCATCCGTACGTCCATGACGACCACGTCCGGCGTGAGCTGTTCGGCGAGGCTCACCGCGGCGGCGCCGTCCCCGGCCTCTCCGACCACGGTCATGTCCTCCTCGGCGTCGATGACGGCGGCGAAGCCCGCCCGGACCACCGCCTGGTCGTCGACGACCAGCACGTCGATGGTCATCGGGATACCTCCTGGTCTCCGGTTACGGCTTTGCCCTCCACGGTTCCGCGTCTGCCGTCTTCGGTTACGTCCTCGTCGTCCGGGGTGGTGGTCAAGGGCAGTCGCAGCACGACCGTGCCCGGGCGTTCGGTGGTCAGGGTGCCGCCGAGGGCGGCGGCCCGCGTCGCCAGCCGGTGCCGCGCGGCGCCGCGGACGGCGCCGGACACGCCGGTCGCCGTGAGGATCAGGGCGTCGTCATCGGCGTCGAGGACGAGCGCGGTGGGTTCGCCCCCACCCGCCTCCAGAACGCCTGCCTCCGGCCCGCCCGCCCCCAGAACGGTCTCGGCGGCACGGTAGGCCGCGATGTCCACCGCTGCCGGCAGCCGCGCCGGCACCCGGTCGCCGATCCGTACCTCCACCCGGCGGCCGGTGGCCCGGCACTGGTCGACGAGGAGGTCGAGGGCCTGGAGCGTGGGCTGCGGCCGGAGTTCGGCGTGCTGCTCCCCGCCCCGGACCGTGTCGAGCAGGGCCCGCATGGCGGCCAGGGCCTCGCGGGCCCGCTCCGCGGTCGCGGCCGGCCGCCCCGCTTCCGCCTCCGCGACCACCTCGGCGGTGCGTGCCAGCACGGTGGTCTCCAGCCCGGTGGTGATACGGCGGCGTTCGGCCCATGCGTCGCGTACGGCCTCCTCGGTCCACTCGGCGAGACGCTGCTCGTGGGTGTCTCGGGCGGCTCGTCGGCGCGTGCCGTACCGGGTGCCGGCAGCCCAGGCGGCGGCCGGCACCACAACGGTGGCGGCCCCGGCGGCCGCCCAGGCGGGCGTGGTACCGCCGCGCGCGAGTACGGCGGCGATCATCGCGGCCGTGTGTACGGCAGCGGTCACGACCGGTACCGCGAAGCGCCGCATTCCCGCACTCGGGTCGGGTTCCTCGCCCGACGCAACGTCAGCTGCCGCCAGGGCGAGTGCCACGCAGGTAGCGATCATGCTCAGTGCGGGCGGTACGACCGCCGGCCCCGCGTACCCGCCCACGGCCATCGCCGCCGGCCACAGCCCGGCGAGGACCAGCAGCACGCCCCACGCGGCGCGCGGCGCCCGCCGCAGCCACAGCAACGTGACCGCCTGAGCCGCGGCGAGCAGTGCGAAGAGCGCGCCGGCGGAGACGCCGGGCCCGGCAGGCGTCGTGCTCTCCCGGATGACGAGGAACGGCAGCAGCGGCTGGAAACACAGGCCGGCGGCCGCGACGAACTGCGCGAGGCGGTACGTCCGCGGCACCGACGGCACCGGTGACGTCCCGCTCCCCTCCGGCAGGACCGCCCGTACCTCCCACCCGCCGTCCGGAGTCGGCCCGCTGGTGAGCGTGCCGCCCGCCTCCCGCGCCCGGCCGCGAAGGAAGTTCTGGCCGCGCCCGCCGCCGAGGCCCTTGCCCTGTGCAGTGGCGGGGCCGATGGCTTCCGGCGGCGCGTTGCGCACCACGATCTCCGTCCGCGCAGCGTCGTGCGTGCAGCGCACGGTGGTGGGGGCGCCCGAGGCGTGGCGCACCACGTTGGTCAGCGCTTCGCGGACGATGCCGTACACGGTGTCGCCGCGGGAGCCGTCGGGCAGTGCCTCGATGTCGCAGGTCACCGGCTGGCCGAGGGCGCGGAAGCCGGCCACCAGTTCCCGCAGTCGCTCCTCCGGCGCCGGGCCGTCCTGCGGTGCCAGGGCCGGGGTGCGCACCGCACTCAGCGCCCGCGTCACCTCGCGGCCGGTCTCGGCGGCGAACTCCACTGCCTGGGCGGTCAGTTCGGGACGGCGGTCGCGCAGTCCGAGCGCCGCCTCCACCGTCACCACGACGGCCGTCAGGTGGTGGGCGCTGACGTCGTGCAACTCCCGCTCCATGCGGCCGCGCTCGGCTGCGGGGAGCCGGTGTCGCTCGGCCTCCGCCCGGTGCAGACGCCGCTCCGCGGCCTGCCGCGCGGACCGCAGCCGCCGCGCGTACAGGCCCGTGCAGGTGGCCGTCGCGTAGAGCAGCGCGGTGAGTACGAGATCGAGCCCGTCGCCGCCACCGCCGATCCCGTGCAGGGTGAGGCCGTGCACGAGCTGCCAGAGCGCGAGCGTCACGACACACAGCAGTGCGGTGGTGGTGTCCCGCTCGGTGGCCACCGCGAACAGAGCCAGTGCGACACCGGCGGTGCCGTACACGGCCACCGCGCCGGCGGGCAACGGCCCAGCGGTGAGCGCGCAGGCGGCGACGGCCAGGACGAGGACGGGCACCGGGCGCCTACGGCGGGCCGTGAGCGCGACGGTCACCAGCCCGCCCACGAGGACGGCCGCGAGGGACTCCGCAGCCGTCGGCGTGGCCCCGCGCACCAGCGCGGCACCGGGCCACACCACCGCCTGGGCACCGAGCAGCAGGACCGGAAGCAGCCGGTCATCGGTTCGTTTCATGATGTGCCCAGGCTATGGTCGCGTGCGGCCCGTCAGCATCAGGCCGCAGGGCGATCGCGGTCTCTAACCAGGGATAGAGACCGCGCCGCGACATCCACCCTCGGGGCGGCCCGAAGGCAAGGCGGGTGGCGTTGTCCCGGGGAAACCGGGTGGCACTTTCCCGGGGAAAGGTGTCACTCATGCCACTGGGAGACGGATCGGCTGCTGGATAGCTTCGGACGCGTTCCCGGAAAGTGCCGGGATTCACGTACCGAAGGACCCCGCATGCACGCTCAGATCGTCCTCTTCGACGGCTTCGATCCGCTCGATGTCATCGCGCCCTACGAGGTGCTGTACGCCGGTGGTACCGCTTCCGGCGGCGGGGTGAGCGTGGAGTTGGTCTCCGCCGAAGGGCCGCGCGAGGTGGTCAGCGGCACCGGCGGGCTGACGCTGCGCGCCGCCGCCGCCCTCGACCCCGCGCGAGCGGGCCTGATCCTGGTACCCGGTGCCTCGGGCCGTGTCGGCAAGCCCGGCGAGGCCCCGGAGCAGGACGCCGGGACCGGGGAATGGCGGCAGGACGAACTCATCCCCGTACTGCTGGGCCGCACGCTGACCACCGAGCTGCCCACGCTGTTGCGGGAGGCGATGGAGAACCCGGAGGTGACGGTCGGCGCGGTGTGCGGCGGCTCGCTCGTACTGGCCATGGCCGGCCTGCTAGAAGGCCGCCATGCCACGTCGCACCACATGGGCCTGGACCTGCTCGACGCCACCGGTGTCCACGCGGTGCGGGCCCGCGTCGTCGACGACGGCGACCTGGTCACCGGTGCGGGCGTCACCTCCGGACTCGACCTGGGCCTGTACCTCCTGGAACGGGAGGTGGGCCCGCGGATCGCGCACGCCGTCGAAGTACTCTTCGCACACGAACGCCGCGGCACCGTATGGCGCGCTCGGGGCCCGGTGCCTGCCGGCTTCTGACCGCCGGGACCCACCGCACATTCCCGCAACACCCCCTGTCGCTCACAGTCTCACCACTCCCCCATCGCACCGTAAGGAACCACTGCAGCATGTCCGTCGAAGGCATCTGGGACCTGTCCGTCGCCACCCCCATCGGCAAGGTCAAGGCCGAGGTCGAACTCCGCCGGGAAGGCGGTGTGCTGACCGGCACCGCGCGCGGCGCGGGAGAGGGGGTCCCCCTCAGCGACGTCGTCCTCGACGGCGACCGGCTCACCTGGAAGCAGGCCGTCACCAAGCCCATGCGGCTCAACCTGGCCTTCGCCGTCACCGTCGACGGCGACACCCTGTCGGGGACCTCCCGGGCCGGGCGCCTCCCGGCCTCGAAGGTCACCGGTGAGCGCCGCGCCGCCCGGGCGGAGACGGGGCGCTGACCGGTGGCCACACTCTTCCTCTCCCTGCACGTGCTGGCCGCCGTGGCGGCCGTCGGACCGGTCACCGTCGCCGCGAGCATGTTCCCCAACGCCCTGCGGCGCGCCCACAGCGAACCGGGTGACCATGAGTCGCTCACGACCCTGCGGATGCTGCACCGCACCTGCCGCGTCTATGCGGCCGCCGGCATCGCGGTACCGGTCTTCGGGTTCGCGACGGCCGGCAGCCTGGCGTCCTCGGCAGCGGTTGGCTGATCGCCTCGATCCTCCTGACCGCGGCGGCGGCCGCGGTCCTGGCGCTGCTCATCCTGCCCGCCCAGGGCACCGCCCTCAGCGCGGCACAGGCTTCCGGCCCCGCCCCGGGGTCCCCGAGGCGCCTCGCCATGCTGAGCGGCATCTTCAGCCTGCTCCGGGCGGTGGTCACCGTCCTGATGATCACTCGGCCCGGCTCCACCACGGGAGTATGACCGTTCGCCAACGGCTACCACGCATCGCGGCACACACCGCGCGCGGAGGCGCAAGTGCCGGAGTCCACTGCGATCGCCGCGAATCCGCTCACTCCGGCACATCGTCCGAATTCGCTCCGGCGCCCCCGGGACGCGCTCCTCCCGAAGCTAGGCTGAGCCGGACGGCCCCGCGTACACCACGCGACCTCCTCTCCGTAGCGACCGCGCAGAGCAAGCGATCGCGGTCAGGCAGGTGCACATGTTTTGGTCCGAGCCGGCGCACCACGCGCGCTTCAGCATCACCATGTCCACCGAGCGGACCCTCATCCGCATCGCGGGCGAACTGGACAGACCTTCGGTGGCGGCACTGATCCACCGGCTGCCGGGCCCGGAGGAGTGCGCCGCACAGGTCGTACTGGATCTGAGCCGGGTGACGTTCTGCGGGCTGGCCGGGGTGGACCTGCTGCTGGAGCTGTACTACCGCGCGATGGACGCGTCCCGCCAATTGGTGCTGCAGGCGGCGAACAGCAGCGTACTGCGCACCGTCCGGCTCAGCCGGGACCCGATGGCCGCACAGATCGTACGGGCCTGTGCTGCCGGGCACCGGCTGAACCACCACCCCGACCACGCAGTCCTGGTCGGGGCGCTGGCACTCGCCCTACGGATCACCGAGACCCCACGGGGCAACACCCAGGCGTGCGACAACGGGAGCGGCACACTGCGCATCGTCGGGCAGCGTGGCTTCGCCCGCCCCTTCCTCAGCTTCTTCGAATCGGTGTCCGACCGCGAAAGCGCCTGCGGCGTGGCCGCCCAGGACCGTTCTCCTGTCTACGTCGAGGAGATCTCCAACTCGCCCCTCTTCGCGGGCACGGCCGCCGTCGACGTGCTCGACGAGGTACCCGTCGGCGCCGTGGCCTCGCTACCGGTCCTGGGACCGGCCAATAACCTCGTCGGGGTCATCTCCCTCCACCACTCCGGGCCCAGCCACTGGCCGCACGAGCAACGCCGCATGCTCGCCTCCCTGGCCCGCTCGGCAGGCCGGCTCTGCTCACGCTCCGGGGCCTGAGCCTCGCCGCGCGGCCGTAGAGGACTTGACCGGCCCCGGGGGGGTGCGCCGTCCCGCCTGCCGAGACGGCGCACCCCCGCGGGACGAAACTCACCCGGCCTGTACCTGCGGGTCGGCTGCGGCAGCGGGCGCGGGCATGCGCCAGGCCACGACCGCAGCTGTCGCGAGCCCCACGGCGGCCAGCAGCGCGGCGACCAGGAATGGATCGAAGGGGTGCAGGGCGGGGGCGAACCCGGCCCCGACGCAGACCGCCACCCCGGTCGCACCGCCCAACTGGTCAGCCGCGCGCTGGACTCCCGAGGCGGTCCCGGCGTCGTCCTCGGTGACGCCGCTGACCGCAAGGTACTGGAGCCCCACGATGCCGAACCCCAACCCGGCCGCGATCAGGAGCATGGGCGGGATCATCGCCATGCCGTCTGCCCGCAGGGCCGAGAGGAGCGCGATCGAGGCCATCGCGGCCGCGGTGAACCCGATGCCGGCAAGCACGCAGGAACGTGCTCCCCACCGGCCCAGCAGCCGGGGCACGAGCATGGAGAACACGATCAGTGAGACCGCCAGCGGCAACATCGTCACACCCGCACCGAGCGGGCCGACGCCCAACCGGCTCTGCAGGTAGAAGGTGAACAACAGAAACGAGGTCGACAGCGCCCCGCTCAGCAGCATCGTGGCCAGATTGGCCGCCACACGCGTGCGGTTGGTGAAGAAGCGCAGTGGCAGCAGCGGGTTGCGCGAGCGTGCTTCGACCCGTACGAACCAGACTCCGGCGGCCACCGCCCCGGCCAGCGCCCCTGGGGTCACCCATGCGGGCGTTCCGGGTTCACCGGCCTCGACCACACAGAAGATGAACAGCAGCGGGCAGGCGGTCAGCAGCAGCGCGCCGGGAAGGTCCAGCGGCGCGGCGTCCTTGACCGCGGGCCGGTCGCTCTTGACCAGGAAAACAGCCGCCGGCAGCACGATCAGGACGAACGGCACCGAGACCAGGAAGATCCACCGCCAGCCCAGGTGGGCGGTGATGATTCCGGACAGGGCGAAGCCGACCACGAGACCGCAACTGGCCACCGCCGCCCACACGCTCAGGGCCCGGGACCGGATCGGACCTTCGGGGAACGACAGGACGATGGTGGCCATCGCAGCGGGCAGCGCGATGGCCTCACCTGCGCCCTGCAGCAGGCGCGCGGCCACCAGCAGGGCAAACGTGGGGGTCAGACCCGCCAGCAGAGACGCGATGCCGAACAGGCCGGTGCCGAGCAGCAGCGCACGCCGCCGGCCGAGCAGGTCGCCGAGCCGGCCACCGAGCATCAGCAGCCCGCCACCGGTGACCGTGTACCCGACCACGACCCAGGTCAGAGCACGCCCGTCCACGTCGAAATCGGCGCCGATCGAGGGCAGGGCAATGTTGACCACGGTCACATCGACCGCGATGAAGAACTGCAGCATGGACATCGCGCACAGCACCAGCCATGCGCGCGCCGGGGGCGGGCCGTGCCCGCGAGAAGAAGGGATGCCTGGGAACATCAGGTGCTCCGTCGCTCAGAAGAATTTCTGAGCAGCACGAACGTGCCGCTCCGGACTGATCACGAAGCGACTGGACGTTCAGGAGAGGTGTGCGTCGAACGCCCCGCCGCTAGCGGGACGTCCTGGTCACCGCGGCACAAGCGGCCGCGCACGAAGCAGCAGACATGGCGTGCACGCTACCAGGGAGGAGCCCCTGGGTCAGGCCTCCGCCTGACGTCTCACATCGTCACTCGTAGCTTGCCGAGTTGGGTGGCGAGGCCGGCCAAGCCATCGGCGTACAGGTCGAACCGGTCCGAGGGGGGCGGAGTCGGCCTCCCCGCCGTCGATTTCCCCGGCGCCACCTCCCTGATCCCGATGCCCGCGGCGTCGGCGACGCGTTGCGCGGCTTCCCTGTCGAGCGTGTCGGTGGTGACGAAAGGCCGCTCGCCGTCGACGATGCGACGCTGCTCGCGCTCGACGTGCCGCTGCCACAACGACAGCAGTCGCTCGGTCCCGGCGTCGTCGAGAGACCGGTCGAGCGCACGCATGCCCGCGCGAAGACCGGCGGGTTCGTAGACGAGCGTGCCGAGCACGTCGAACACAACGGCATCGATCTCCAGCTCTGGCATGGCCAGGCCTCCCGGAGCAGCAGCGGCCTGGGCAGCGGTCCCCCTCCTCGCCCACATGGCCGACACGGATCGCGTCGACTGCGCACGGGCAAGGGCGTGGGTGGCCGTCAACCAAACGTAACGAGATCGAGTAAGTGACATAAGCGCCTTTCAGTGCTTACTTTGCTAGTCGGCCAGGTGGTCGATGAGGGCCTTGGTGACGTCTTCGGTGGTGGCGGTGCCGCCGACGTCGCGGGTGAGGATGCCGGCAGCGGTGGTGGCCCGGATCGCCTTGTTCAGGCGGGCGGCCTGGTCGGGCAGGCCGAAGTGATCGAGCATGAGGGCGGCGCTGCCGACGGCTCCGATGGGGTTGGCGAGGCCCTGCCCGGCGATGTCCGGCGCCGAGCCGTGGACGGGCTCGAACATGCTGGGGAACCGGCGTTCGGGGTTGAGGTTCGCGCTCGCGGCGAGGCCGAGGCTGCCGGCGAGGGCGCTGCCGAGGTCGGAGAGGATGTCGGCGTTGAGGTTGGAGGCGACAACGACGGACAGGTCTTCGGGCTTGAGGACGAACTTCGCCGACATCGCGTCGACGAGCACGCTTTCGGTCTCCACGTCCGGGTAGTCGGCGGCGACGCGCTGGAACACATCGTCCCAGAGGACCATGCCGTACTGCTGGGCGTTGCTCTTGGTGACGCTGGACACCTTCCGCCGGTCGCGGGTGCGCGCGAGGTCGAACGCGAAGCGCATGATGCGCTCGCAGCCCACCTCGGTGAACAGGGCGGACTGTACGGCGACTTCACCTCCCGTACCGCGTGCGGAGAGGTTGCGGCCGCCGAGCCCCGCGTACTCGCCCTCGCTGTTCTCGCGTACGACCACCCAGTCCAGTTCGGTGTCGTCGGCCTTGCGCAGGGGGCTCTGGACGCCGGGCAGGAAGTGCACCGGGCGGACGTTGGCCCACTGGTCGAAGGACTGGCAGATCTTCAGGCGCAGCCCC
Organism: Streptomyces sp. NPDC053560; assembly: GCF_044544605.1. Lineage (NCBI taxonomy): Bacteria > Bacillati > Actinomycetota > Actinomycetes > Kitasatosporales > Streptomycetaceae > Streptomyces > Streptomyces sp. NPDC053560. The sequence continues at coordinate 439,281 of NZ_JBITXI010000003.1, forward strand.
CACAGACTGATGTGGTCGGGAACGGTGGGCCAGCCGACCGCGCCGAAGTAAATGGCGTCGAAGTCCTTGAGCCGGTCGAGGCCGTCGTCATCGATCATCTTGCCTGTCCTGGCGTAGTGGCCGCAGCCCCAGGGGAATTCCTCCCAGTCGAAGGCGAAGGCGCCGTGGGAGACCTCGGCCAGAGCATCCAGTACGGCCCGGCCGGCGGTCACCACCTCGGCGCCCACGCCGTCGGCGGGGATGGCGGCGATACGGAAGGTACGGGGCTGCGGCATGTGGGGCCTCCTGGTCCGGCCGGGCGGGGTCCTTCTCGCTCCCGAGCACGTGAGAACGAGTCAGCACGCACGAGTCAACACAGAGGGGTGGTAAACCGTCCAAGACGTGCTTCCGATGCGTCGTATAGGCACGACCGATCGGTTCGCACCGCGCGCACGGCGTCAGCAGTCGCGGCGGTGGGTGTAGGAGTCCGTCAGCCGGCGGAAGGAGCGTGCCGCGGGGGTGAGGTGGGCCGGCAGGCTGATCATGGTGACGTGGAGGCGGGTGGTGCTCTCGACCGGTGCGACGACCGCTCCGCAGCGGCGCGCCAGCCGCGTCCACGACGACGGCAGCACGGCGGCGCCGACGCCGGTCAGGACCAGGGGAAGGATCGAGGTCCGGTGGTCGACGACCGTGACGATCTCGGTGCCGGTGCCTGCCGCGGTGACCTCGTCGACGATGGTGCGCATCAGGCTGCCGGGCCGGGAAGCGATGAGTTTGTGCCCGGCGAGGTCGCACGGGCGGACCGGCACGTCGTCCTGGAGCGTTCCGTCCGGCGCGGCCACGACGACGAACGGCTGCTCCTCGATGGGCAGGACGTCCGCACCGGCCGCCGTCAGCGGTTCGGCCGATCCCAGCAGACCGAGTTCGCAGGCACCGGTGCGGACCAGGGACACGACGTCTTCAGGGGTGAAGGCGGCCTGCGTACTCACCGTCACGCCCGGATGCAGCTCGGCGAAGCGGTGGATGAGGGTGGTCAGCGGCTCGATGCCCGGGGAAGGCATGGACGCCACCTCCACGGTGCCACGGCGCACACCGGACAGCGAGGCGGCGGTGTCCCGTACGGCCGCCATGTCGCGCATGACCCTGCGGCTGGGGCCCAGCAGCTCCGCGCCCGCCTCGCTGAGGACGACGCCGCGGCCCACCCGGTGGAAGAGCGCGACCCCGAGGTCCGCCTCCAGGTTGGCCATGGACTGGGAGAGCGACGGCTGGGCCACGTGCAACGCCGCGGCGGCCTTGCTGAATCCGCCGTGCTCGACGATGGCGAGGAAGTATTCGAGCTGCCTGGCGTCCATGAGCCTCTCCCCCGCCACCACCGGAAACGCGTTCGACAGGCGCAGCCTATCGATCCGCCACCGGCCGGCCCGGCGGGCTGTGCACCGTAACGGGATCCTGATGAGGGGCCCCGTCTTCTTCAACCTCGCGCACCGCCACTACGGTTCACCGCCTGCCACCTCGGCTTCGCGCCCGGCCACCCCCGCCGCGCCCTTCGACGTCAGCAGCATCACCGCGAGCAGGCCCAGTTGCTGGCCTGCGGAGAGCGGTGTGTCCGTGGCCTGCGCGATGTACAGCGTGGCAAGCGAGAGGTAGATGGCCGCGCCGTCCAGGTTGAAGCTGTAGCCGGTCGGTACGACGAGCCCGACCGTGGACCGTTCCACGCCCAGGAACTGCAGCTTGCGCATCAGGCCGGGCAGCGCGGGCTCGGCCGTCGAGGTGCCCAGGACGAGGAAGAACTCCTCCTTGAAGTAGCGGAACAGCTGGAAGACGTTCAGCTTCACGAAGGCGGCGAGGACCGTGCCCAGCACCACGACGACGAAGACGACCGAGGTGACGTAGAACAACAGGATCAGCGAGCCGAGGCTGGTCAGGGTGGAGAGCCCGAACCTCCCGATGGCGTACGCCATCGCGCCGAACGCGCCCAGCGGAGCGGCCTTCATGACGAAGGCCAGTACCTTGAAGACCACTTCGGTCAGCCGGTTCACACTCGCGATGACGGGCTCGCCCACCTTGCCGACGCTCTTGAGCGCGATGCCGAAGAGCACGGCGAGGAAGATGACCTGCAGGATGTCGCCCTCGACGAAGGCGCCGAAGAAACTGTGCGGCACCAGGCCGGTCAGGAACTCCCACCAGTGCTGATGCTCACCGCTCTTGATGTACTCGCCGGCCTCGCCCGACGCGTCGAGTGCGGACGGGTCGGCGTGTACCCCGTCGCCGAGCCGGAAGAGGTTGATGGCGACCAGGCCCGTCAGCAGTGCGGCGATCGTGCCCACCTGGAAGTAGGTGAGGGCCTTGAGGCCGGTCAGGCCGACCTTCTTCAGATCCGCGACGCCCGCGACACCGCCGATGACGGTCAGGAAGACGATCGGCCCGATCAGCATCTTCATCGCCGCGAGGAAGGTGGTGCCGATCGGCTCCATCGACATGGCGAGGTCCGGCCACCGCCGTCCCAGGAGGATGCCGAGGACGATGGCCGCCAGCACCTGTACGTACAGCTGCCGCCACCACGGTTTCGCCCGCGTACCGCCGCCCGCCGGTGCCGGTGTCGATGCCGGTGCTGATGGTGATGCCGATGCCGATGCCGATGCTGGGGTGTGCGTCATTGCGACCTCCTCCAGGCGTGTACCGGTCCGGCCCGGCGGTGCACGCACACCGCCGCACGGCAGCGCGGTCCCCGCATACCGCCGCGCGGCAGCGACGCGTGTGGCCCTGACCCACGTGACGCCGAGCCCGACCGGCGCCACGCAAACTGGCAGCGACAGTGAACCCGGCCACTCGACACGAGGTCCACGACCAAAAATCGATGCCCTGTATAGGTCACACCTATCGGACCGGGGCCGGACGGCGCGGTACGGGCGCCACCGCGCCGCCCGTTCGCTCAGACCGCGGTGCGTTCCACGGGTATCCACAACTCCGCGTCCGCGTGGGCCGCATCCTGTGACAGCCGGGTACGCAGGACCTCGGGGCTCGGCCTGCTGCGGTACGGGTTGGACGGGAACCACTGCGTGAACACATCGCGCCACAGGTACTGGAGTGCCTGCGGGAACGGCCCGGAGCTCTCGAAGACGGCCCACGTGCCGGCCGGGACCGTGAGTGCGTCCAGGCCCTCCGGCACGGCGCGGCGCCGGTCACCACACCGTGCATGGCCCGGAACGCCCGCGCGAACGCCTCGCCCGAGCCGTAGCCGTACCGCATCGCGATCTCCAGCAGGGTCCGCTCGCCCGCGAGCACCTCGGCGCCCGCGACGGTGAGCCGTCTGCGCCTGATGTACTCCGACAGCGAGATGCCTGCCAGAGCCGAGAACATCCGGCGATGGGGGTCCCCCTGCTCTCGCTCAGTCGAGAGCAGGGGGGCGCTACTCCGACGTCATTGCGATGCGGGCCAGCTCGGTCACCTCGATCTGCTGGTCGAGATGCGACTCGATGTGTTCCAGTGCCTCGTTCAGCCGCTCCAGCACTGCGGTCTTCTTCCCTTGCGTCCCTCACGTCAGGAAGACCGCATCCTGCCGCACCCGACATCTCATGCCCGGTCCGGTCGGGTGCGGCGGCCCGTCCGGACCGATGCCCCGCCTCCAGGGTCGAGACGGTCAGCGCGGCGCCGCCCCGATCCTGAGGCGCTTAGCGATTTGCCTAATACCCTTAGGCAACTGCATAATCGATGACGACGGAGGAGAGGATTACCATGGTGCGGGTCGGACTGACCGCGGAGCGGCTTGCGCGGGCAGGTGCGGAGCTGGCCGATGAGGTCGGTTTTGAGCAGGTGACCGTCTCGGCGCTCGCCAGGCGGTTCGACGTCAAGGTCGCGAGTCTGTACTCGCATGTGAAGAGCTCCCAGGACCTCAAGACCAGGATCGCGCTGCTCGCCCTGGAAGAGCTCGCCGACCGGGCCGCCGACGCCCTGGCCGGGCGGGCGGGAAAGGACGCGCTGACCGCCCTGGCGAACGTCTACCGCGACTACGCCCGCGAGCACCCCGGCCGCTACGCCGCGGCCCAGCTCAGGCTCGACCCGGCGGACGCCGCCGCAAGCGCGGGCGTCCGGCACGCGCAGATGACGCGGGCGATCCTGCGCGGTTACGACCTGACGGAGCCCGATCAGACGCACGCGGTCCGGCTGCTGGGCAGTGTCTTCCACGGCTACGTCAGCCTGGAGCTGGGCGGCGGGTTCGATCACAGCGCACCCGACACGCAGGAGACCTGGACCCGGATCCTGGACGCGCTCGACGCCACTCTGCGGCACTGGCCCACGGCCTGACCAGCGCGTACGCCACCACACCCGCGCATAGAGGTCCACCGCTCACGCACGTCGAGAGTCACCGAACACGCACGTCGGGGGCCACCACGCATCCACGTCGAGGGCCACCACTCACGCACACCGAGGTTGAGGTCATGCACACCGAGGACAACTGGTTCAGTACGCCCGTCACCGGGGACTTGCTGCGCGGCGCCGTAGAGGTGGAGCACACCGAACACGGCGTGCTGCCGCACCGGCTGCCGGCCTGGGCCCGCGCCCAGAACTCCGACGGCCAGCTGGCCATGGCCGAGGCCCAGCCCTCCGGCGTACGACTGGTCTTCCGTACCCGGGCCACCGTCATCGAACTGGACACACTGCCCACCAAGCGCGTCTACGTGGGCGTGCCGCCCCGCCCGGACGGCGTGTACGAGCTGCTCATGGACGGCAGCCCGGCCGGCGCGGGCAGTGTGGCGGGCGGCTCCACCCTGACCATCGACATGACGGCCGGAACCTTCGAGCACAGCCCCGGAAAGCCCGGCACCGTCCGCTTCGCCGAGCTGCCCGACCGTGCCAAGGACATCGAGATCTGGCTGCCGCACAACGAGTCCGCCGAACTCATCACGCTGCGCACCGACGCGCCCGTCGAGCCCGCTCCGGACCGGGGCCGCAGGGTGTGGCTGCACCACGGCAGCTCGATCAGCCACGGCTCCGACGCCGCCGGCCCCACCAGCACATGGCCGGCGCTCGCCGCCCGCCTCGGCGGCGTAGAGCTGATCAACCTGGGGCTGGGCGGCAGCGCCCTGCTCGACCCGTTCACCGCGCGTACGCTGCGGGACACCGCCGCCGACCTGATCAGCGTCAAGCTCGGCATCAACCTGGTCAACGCCGATCTGATGCGGCTGCGTGCCTTCGGGCCGGCGGTGCACGGCTTCCTCGACACCATCCGGGAAGGCCACCCCACCACGCCACTGCTGGTCGTGTCGCCGATCCTGTGCCCGACCCACGAGGACACGCCCGGTCCCAGCGTCCCGGACTTCAGCAGGATCAGCACGGGCCGCCTTCTGTTCCGGGCCGGGGGCGATCCTGAGGAGCGGTCGGCCGGCAAGCTGACGCTCAATGTGATCCGGGACGAGCTGGCCCGCATCGTGAAGCAGCGGGCGGCCGACGACCCGAACCTGTACTACCTCGACGGCCGTGAGCTCTACGGCGAGGCGGACTTCGCCGAACTGCCGCTGCCCGACCAGCTTCACCCCGACGCCGCCACCCACCGGCGCATCGGCGAACGCTTCAGCGAGCTGGCCTTCGCCCCCGATGGCGCGTTCGCGCCCGGTGACGTCCGCACATCCGGTGGCGTCCGCACATCCGGTGACATCGACACGGACCGCGGCGCCTGACCGTCATCGAGGCAAGTCGCCGTCCAGCGTACGGAAGTGGCCCGCGCGGGCGAGTGCCTCCAGTCGGTCCAGTGAGCGGCGGGCCTCGGCCGCGGCCTCCGGATCGCGTTCCCCGATGCCGCTCGCCGCGAACTCGTCCTCGTCCAGCCGCAGTACGGTCGTTCCGTCCGCCGACAGCCACAGGTCGAGGTCCAGGTCCTCGACCACGATGCCGTCCGGCCCGACGGCCGCGGGCCGGGTGACGTCGCAGTACCAGCCCTTCACCGTGCCGTCGGCGCTCCGCACCTCCTTGACGGCGTACCAGCGGTCGCGCCAGTAGTGCTCGGTGAACACGTCACCCGGCTCGAAGCGTACGAACCCGAAATCGCGGACCCCGTCCCCCGCCCAGGGCGCGCGCACGACGACATGGGTGCCGTCGTCGCTCAGCACCGCCGCCGGGTAGCGCACCTTGGTCCGCTCCCCCTTCACCAGTCCTACCAGTACCTCGCCACCCACCGGCAGCGTTCCGTCGCTCACCATGTTCCCGCCCATACATCCCCCGCCGCTGCGTTCCCCGCCCTGGTTTTCCGTGCCCATGGTTCCTCGCGGCGGCAAAACTCGCCACCGCCACGCGCGGGATCGCCGAAACGCACGCCTTCGCCCCGCCGCGGCCATAATCGGGCGGGGGACCCAGACGGCGGGCGGACGTGGAAGGGAGTCGGCCGTGCAGACGGGCGCACCGCAGGACACCGGCGCATTGCACTGCCTGGTGACCGGGGCCACCGGGTACATCGGCGGGCGGCTGGTCCCCGAACTGCTGAAGGCCGGCCACCGGGTGCGGTGCCTGGCCCGCACTCCGGGGAAGCTGCGTGACCATCCGTGGGCGGACTCCGCCGAGGTGGTCAAGGGCGATGTCACCGACGCCGACTCGGTCGCTGCGGCGATGGACGGTATCGACGTCGCCTACTACCTCGTGCATTCGCTCGGCACCGGATCCGAGTTCGAGGAGAAGGACCGCCGCGCGGCGGAGATCTTCGCGGAGCAGGCCCGTGCCGCGGGCGTACGGCGCATCGTCTACCTGGGCGGTCTGACCCCGCGCGACGTCCCGGAACAGGAGCTGTCCCGGCACCTGCGCTCCCGGGCCCAGGTAGGACACATCTTCCTCGACGCGTCGGTGCCCGCCACGGTGCTGCGTGCTGCGGTGATCATCGGGTCCGGCTCCGCGTCCTTCGAGATGCTGCGCTACCTGACCGAGCGGCTGCCGGTCATGGTCACACCGAGCTGGGTGCGTACCCGCATCCAGCCGATCGGCGTCCGGGACGTGCTGCGCTACCTGGTGGGTTCGGCCCGGATGCCGGCCGAGGTGAACCGTGCGTTCGACATCGGCGGCCCGGACGTCGTGACGTACCGCGAGATGATGAGCCGGTACGCCACCGTCGCCGGGCTGCGCCGACGGCTGATCATGCCCGTACCGATGCTCACCCCGCGGCTGTCCAGCCTGTGGGTGGGCGTGGTGACCCCGGTACCCACCTCCCTCGCGCGCCCGCTCACCGAGTCGCTGCGCCACGAGGTGGTGTGCCGCGAGCACGACATCGCCCAGTACGTCCCCGACCGCACCGGGCAGCCGCTGCCGTCACCACTCCCGTTCGACGAATCGCTGGCGCTGGCGCTGCGGCGAGTGCGGGAGGCTGATGTCGTCACGCGCTGGTCGTCGGCCTCGGTGCCCGGTGCGCCGAGCGATCCGCTGCCCACCGACCCCGACTGGGCCGGCGGCAGCCTGTACGAGGACGAACGGCAGCTGACCGTGGACGCTCCGCCAGAAGCTCTGTGGCGGGTGATCGAGGGCATCGGCGGTGACAACGGCTGGTACTCCTTCCCGCTCGCCTGGGCGGTACGCGGCTGGCTGGACCGTTCCGTCGGCGGTGTCGGGCTGCGCCGTGGGCGCCGGGACGCCGAACGGCTGCGGATCGGTGACTCGCTCGATTTCTGGCGGGTGGAGGAGATCGAACCCGGCCACCTGCTGCGGCTCCGCGCCGAGATGCGCCTGCCGGGACTGGCCTGGCTGGAGATGTACGCCGAGCGCGACGGCTACGGCCGGACCCGTTACCGGCAGCGCGCCCTGTTCCATCCGCGCGGACTGTTCGGGCATGCCTACTGGTGGAGCGTGGCGCCCTTCCACTCCGTTGTCTTCGGCGGGATGGCGCGCAACATCACCCGGGCCGCCGCCAAGGGCATGAGCGCACACTAGGCGTGCATGCCGGTCAGTTGCGGTTGAGTACGCGTGACACGCCCGCCACGACGGCGGTGGTCAGCAGCCAGCCGACCGCGCTCAGCGCGTAGGCGAGGAACTGCTGGGGGCCCGTCGTGCGCGTGCGTCGTGGTCGTGCCCGAGCGACTGGTACACGGCGGCCAGCTGCTGGTACGGCTGCGGCCGGTATCCGTCGGGGTCGCGTGCGATGAGAGGGGGGCGCGCCCCGGCCGACAGCTGCGGCCGCAGGGACCGGTACTCCAGCCGTCGAGGTGGAGGGGCATGTGATGTCCTCAGCGATCGACCAGGCATCGCCGGCTCCCTCCCGAGTACTCACAAGGCCGGTCGTTCCGGCCCTGGTCAGGACGGTAGAAGCTGCCGCTGCGGCAACTTCGAGCCCCTGTGGCGAGTCTGCGGCAGCCGCGTCACGCAACCGGCTCGCCGGCTTGTCACCGCACCGGCTCGACGGCCGTGCCGAGGATCGTGTCGAGCATGGTGCGCGACTCCTGGAGGGCCCGGATCTCGCGGGTGATGCGGTCGCGTTCGTCGTTCAACTGGCCGATGAGGGCCGGGCAGGTGGGGACGAGGCGGTCGTCGTGATCGGTGACGCAGGGCAGCACCTGGGCGATGACCGACGTGGTCAATCCGGCGGCGAGCAGACAGCGGATGCGCCGCACCGTCTCCACGTCCGTCTCGGCGTACTCCCGGTATCCGCTGGGGAGTCTCTGCGGCGCCAGCAGCCCCTGCTGCTCGTAGTAGCGGAGGAGGCGTTCGTGTACGCCGGTACGCCGCACCATCTCCTGCATCCTCATCCCGGAGATCGTCCTCTCGTCACAACGGCCCGGCTTTGTGTGCGGCAGAGACTTGACTCTGACACCGGTGTCGGAGTTTAACGTCCTGCACATGACTTCTGACGCCCTGCGCGCAACTTCTGACCTGGCCGTTCTCGGCCGTGAATCCGATCTCGACGTGTATGTGCAGGGCACCGGCCCCGCCCTGCTCCTCGCCCATGGCGCGGGCGGCGGCATCGTCGAGAACTTCGGCCCGGTGCTCGACGACCTCGCGCGCGATCACAGCATCGTCGGCCCGCACTACCCCGGGTCCGGTGGCTCCCCCGTCGCGACCGGGCCGCTGGACCTGGACGTGCTCGTCGACCAGTTGGTGGCGGCCGCGGTCTCACGCGGACACGAGACGTTCGCCGTGCTCGGCGAGTCGTTGGGCACCACGGTGGCGGTGCGTGCGGCAACCCGTCATCCGCACCGTGTCACCGGCCTCGTCCTTACCGCCGGTTTTCCCGTCGCGGATCCGGTACTGGCCTTCGGGGCCCAGCTGGTACGGACACTGGGCGCCGCCGGCGACCGGGACGCCGTCGCCCGGTTCGCGTTCCTGGCCTGCGCTTCGGAGAGTCAGCTCAACGCGCTCTCCACCCAGGAGATCGACGCGGCTGTCGCCCAGGTGCGGGACGGCATGCCGCCCGGGTTGCCGGACCACTTCGACCTGGTGAGCCGCGTGGACGTACGGGCCGACCTGGCACGCATTCAGGTACCCGCCCTCGTGGTCGCACCGCTCGCGGACCGGCTGGTGCTGCCCGACAGCTCACGGCGGCTGGCCGCCGGCATCCCCGGCGCCACGCTCCTGGAACTCCCGGGCGCGGGCCACATCCTGGACGCCGACAACCGAGCGACGTGGCTCCACCACACGCGGGAGCTGCTCGCCACGGTCCACTCCCCCACGATGTGACGGTGAGGGCGCGGTGCGGGGCGAGGCGCGCGGCTACGCGGCGCAGAACTCGTTGCCTTCCGGGTCGCGCATGACCCACCAGTGTCCCGCGGGCCCCATGTCCACCTCGCGGACGCGGCTCGCGCCCAGGCCCTCCAGCCGTACCACCAGCTCTTCGAGGCCGTTGGAAGCGCCCGGGACGGCCGTGTGGACGTCGACGTGCAGCCGGTTCTTTCCCGCCTTGCCCTCGGGCACGTCCTGGAAGAGCAGCCGGCGCCCGTGCCCGACACCGCTCTTCTCGTCGAACGGGTCGTCGGGGTGACGGATCCCGGCATAGCCACGGAAAATCCTGTGGCCGCGGTGCTCGGCGACAGCCTCCGTACCGAGCAGGCCCCCGGCCAGCAGCTCATCGATCAAGGGGCTGGGGTCCTCCACCTCGTACTGCAGCGCCGCGGCCCAGAAATCCGCCAGGACGGGTGCGTTCCCGCTGTCGATGACCAACGTCCAGTTCAGTGCCATACGCCCAGTTATATGCGGTACGTGGCCACGGCCGCACGCCGACGAGGCTGACGTACTGTCAGTCACACACGGCTCGACGGACGTACCCTCTGGCCGCTCGCTCGGCCCGCACTGGAGTCCCTGCGGCGGGGATGTGAGGGTACGGGGTATGAAAACTCGTACTGCTGTGCGGTCTTTGGTGCTCTGCGCCGCCTGTGTCGTGCTCGCGCCGCTCACCGGGTGCGGCAGTGGTTCCGCGGACCGCCGGCCCGCCGCGTCCGACGGTGGCGGCACCGCCGCCGGGGTGCCCACCGCGCCCGCCGCGAGCCGGGCACCGGCAGCGGGCAAGGGCTCGAAGGACCCCGACGACCTCAACGGTGACGGTCATCGGGACCTGGTCGTCCCCGTGTCCCTCACCGCCGGCCCCGGGCGCACCCGGTCCGAGGAACGGATCGGTGTGGTCTACGGCTCGGCCGACGGACTCGACCCCACGACCCGCACCGTGTACGGGCGCCACGACCTCGGACTGCCCGAGCAGGAGGTGGGTACGGCCGGACCCGACAGCATCCCGGCCGAGGAGGTGGTCACCGCCGACCTGGACGGTGACGGCTTCTCCGACGTCGTCACCGACGTCGACGGCGCGCGCGTGACGGACGGGCACGTGTCAGCGCCGCGCAGTGTTCCGTACGTGGCCTGGGGCGGCCCCGGCGGGCCCGCGGGGAAGTCCCCGGCCACCCCACTGCGGCTCCCGGCCGGTGCGTCGAAGCTCGGCGTGAACTCCCTCGTACGCGGCGACTTCGACGGGGACGGGCATCACGACCTCGCGGCACTCGCGGCGAACCAGTCCTCCGTCGTGCTGCTGTACGGTCCGTTCACCCGCTCCGGCGTGCCCGCGCGCACCGGCACCCGGCTGCCGTGGGCGGACGGCGACCTCGTCGCGGACGACATCGACCCCACCGGCAAGCCGCGCGCGACCTCCCTGCTGCTCCACACCATCAGCGACGGCGAGCAGTCCGAGAACATCCTGTATCCGGCCCGCCGAGGCACCGGCCCTTCGCCCGACGGGCGAACGCTGCGTCGCGGCAACGCCCATGCGTTCGGTGACTTCGACGGCGACGGGCAGCGCGACGTGGCGGTCGGGGACGACGGCAGCCGCAACGACGAACCCGGTTCCGAGACCGAGGCTCCGGAGGTCGACGGATCGCTCGCCGTGTACCCCGGCACGGGCGGCGCTCCGGTCACCCACCGGCTGCCCACCGCGCCCGAAGGCGCCGTCACCGATTACGGGCCCGGTGGCTTCGTGGCCGCCGATCCGGACGGTGACGGCCGTGACGGCGTCCTCGTCGCCACCTACGAGGGCGCCACACTGATCGACGGGGACCGGCGCATCCCCGTACGGCGGGAGGGCCCCGCCCGCTCCGGCGGCAAGAAGACACCCGCCGAGCGGCGGCACGCCAGGCCCGCCGGCGCCGCCGACTTCGACGGCGACGGCAAGGACGAGCTGATCCTGCACTGGGCCGCCCATCCGCTCTTCGGCCTCTACGGAGAACACCCCACCCACTGGTGGATCACTCGCGGCACCACCACCGACAACCAGACGGCGTTCGCCACGGTCCAGTGCTTCGGCCAGGGCATCGACGCGAAGGTATCCGACCGGCGCGACTGCGCGAAGAGCTGAGTGGTGTGGAGGTGGTCCGGTGGTTGGCGTGCGAGGATTCGGGGAGCGCCGGTGGTCAGGGTGGAGGGTGAGATGTTCGCGATTTCTCTGGGGGACGGGGCCGAGCTGGGGCCGCTGGAACCGTGGCAGGCCGCGGAGTTCCTCGCGCACATGGACCGCGGGCGCGAGTACATCGGCCGGCACATCGGTCTCCCCGACGTCACGGCCGACCTCGACTCCGCCCGGCGCTGGCTCCAGTCCTATGCCGACAAGGCCGCGGCCGACGCGGGCCGGCTGTACGGCATCCGGCTCGACGGGCTGCTCGTCGGCGGTGTGCTCTTCCGGGTCTTCGATGCGGAGGCGGGCACCTGCGAGGCCGGTTGCTGGCTGGAGCCGGACGCCGCCGGGCGCGGCCTGGTCACTCGCGCGGTGCGCGTCCTCATTGACTGGGCGGTTCACGAACGAGGGATGCACCGCGTCGAGTGGCACGCGTCAGCGGCGAACACACCGAGCATCAACGTGGCCAAGCGGCTCGGCATGAGCCGTGACGGAGTGCTGCGCGAGAACCACCCCTACCGGGGAGTCCGGCAGGACACCGAGGTGTGGTCGGTGCTGGCGCCCGAGTGGCGTGCCGCGACAAACAGCCACTGAAGGACGCTTTTCTGCCGTCCTTGTGCGCTGCCGAGATGCCGTGCGAGCGGCCTCGACGTCCGTTCTTCCAGGCCTTTTGAGCGTTGCTGCCGCCCCTGTTCACGGTGGGCTTCCGGCGGACCGTACATGTGTTGTGCTGGGGCCGCGTCCGCGGCGGAGCCGTTGGCATCGCACACTTTTCCGCGCGTTGCGGTAGCCCGGTCCCGCGTTCCCCAATTTGGGGCGGATGCGCATCGACTGTGCCCACGGAGGTGCATTGATGCGTACTCTCTCGGGAACCCGACAACGTCACAGCGGCACACAACACCACGACAGCCCCGTAGGCTGCTCGCAGCACCATCGCGAAATAGCCATGGTGGCCGGAAACAGAAAGGCAACATCATGACTTCAACCGTCAGCACGCCGGGCAGCATCCAAGACACAACGGCTCTGCTGGAGTCCGAACTCCCCCGCCTCGAGGCCCAGCAGCAGACCCTGGAGCAGGAACTCGCCGCCGTCACCACGCGGTTGGACTCGGTGCGTACCGCGCTGCAGGCCCTTCAGTCCCTGTCGGCCAACGGTGGCGCGCCGGCCGCGACCGCCGCCACGGTGCCCGCCCCGGCCGCGGCCCCGAAGGCGGAGACCGAAGCGCCCGCGGAGCCGGCGAACACCACGCCTGCGAGCACCGCACCGGAGAAGGCGGCCGCCGCGCCGGCGAAGGAGGAGAAGGCCGCGGCCCCGGCCCCCACCGTGCCCAAGGCCCGTAAGGCGCCCGCCGGCACCGGCCGGAAGAAGGCGGCGAAGGCCCCGGCCGCCGCGCAGGGCCGCAAGCGCAGCACGGCCGGCAAGGCCGCCGCGGCGCAGACCGTGAAGGCCGCCAAGTCCTCGACCACCGCCAAGGCCGGCACCACCGCCAAGGCGGCCAAGGCCACCAAGTCCGTGAAGGACACGAAGGACGCCAAGGCCCAGGACACCACGGCGAAGGACGCGAAGGCGAAGGACGCCGCCGCCAAGCCCGCCGCCAAGCCCGCCGCCGCGGCGAAGAAGGCGACGGCCTCGGCCGGTTCCGCCAAGGACGGTCTGACCGAGCAGGTCGTCAGCGCCCTCACCGAGAGCGGTGCGACCCCCGTGCGTGCCCGGGACATCGCTCAGGCCGTGGGTCGCGCCGACTCTCCGGCCGGCGTCAACGCCGTACGCAGCACCCTGGACCGGCTGGTCGCCACCTCCCGCGCCCAGCGTGCCGGGCGCGGCCTCTACCGGGCGTCCGCCGGCTGAGAGCGGTCGCTCCCCCGCCCCGTCGCCTCAGGGCGAGCCGAGCCGGCCACTCGCACGCCGGGCCGCGCCGGTCACTCGGCCTCGGGGCGGGAGGCCGCCCGTTGGCGGACGCCCGAGCGGACGGCCCAGAAGAACACCGCCGTGGCCATCACGGCGACGGCGAGTGAGTCGTACGGGGCGGGGAGCAGAGCGGAGCCCTCGAAGGTGCCGAGCCCGGAGAGCACCGTGAGGGCGACGAGGTAGGCCACCAGCCACGCGCCGGCACGCAGTTCGGCGGTGAGCGGGCGGTGGCGCGGGCCGGCGTCGGCGCTCTCCCCCACTCCCGGGCGGCGCATGGCCAGGAAGATCAGCAGGCCGCCCAGCACCAGTGGCAGTGCCAGGCGGAGGTCGTCCCAGCCCGACCAGTAGACGAACTCACTGGCCACCACGAAGCTGAGCGGTGCGATCCAGCGCAGTCCGGGGACCCAGCCGGCGGTGCGGCCGCCGGGTTCGGCGCGGAAGACGGCGACGGCCACCGCGGACGCGGCGTAGATCAGCAGATACATGTCGCCCATCACACTGACAATGTCCTGCCAGCCGCCGAACGGCAGCAGGAACACCATGATGACGACCAGGTTGACCACCAGGGCGCGGCGCGGGACGCCGAACCGCTCGTTGACCTTCATGAAGTACCGCGGAATCGTGCCGTTCTTCGCCAGTGCGTAGGTGTGCCGCGCGTTGAGCGCCACGCCCACGTACGCCGAGCCGCCGGGCGAGATCACCGCGTCCGCGTAGAGCAGGCTGGACAGCCAGTGCAGGTTGAGGACCAGCGCGAGCTGGCCGAACGGTGAGTCGAAGGAGACGCCCTGCCAGCCGTTGCCGAGCAGGTGCTCGGGGACGGTGAAGAGAAAGGCCACCTGGAGGGCCAGGTACATCAGCAAGGCGAGGCCGATGCTGGTGAGCACCGCTGCCGGGATGGTGCGGCGGGGGTTGCGGGTCTCGCCGGAGAAGTCCAGTGGGGCCTGGAAGCCGTTGACGGAGTAGACGATGCCGCCGCCGGCCAGTGCGGTCAGGCAGGCGACATAGCCGTACGGTGCGAAGCCGCCGTGGTCGGTGAGGCGGCCGGAGTGCCAGCCCGAGGCGACCAGTGCGAGCACGGTGAGAATCGGTACGACGATCTTGAACACCGAGACGAGGTTGTTGAGGCGCGCGAACAGCCGGACGGCGAACCAGTTCCCCGCCGTCAGCAGGATGCTGAGCGCGGCGGCGAGGGCCACACCGGAGAGGGTGAGGGTGTGGCCGTTGTAGATGCCCGGGAGGTAGTGGGCGGCGTACTGCATGATCGCGCTGATCTCGGCGGCGGTGGCGCCGACGGACAGCAGGACGGACCAGCCGACGAGGGTGCCGACGAGGCGTCCACTGGCGAACAGCGGCCAGCGGACGGTTCCGCCGCCCTCCGGCCGGGTCGCGCCGAGCTCGATCATCACCATCGCGACCAGGCCGCACAGCAGTCCGGCCCCCACCCACGACAGCAGCGCAGCGGGGCCGGCCGTCTGCGCGGCGTACATCGCGGCGAACAGCCAGCCGGAGCCGACGATGTTGGAGAATCCGATGCCGGTCAGCCCCCAGAACCCCAGGTCGCGGCGCAAGCGGCGCTCCTCGGCCTGGACCCCCTGCGGTCCGGCCGTCACGGCCCCGCCGCCCCCGTCTGCCGGCACTTGATGCCCCGTCACGACACTCTCCTCCTTGATCCGCACTGCTCGCTCGCCGGACCCTACTCGACGGACACGGGAGCGGAAGACTTCATTCCGCCGAGTCCACGCCGCGGCCGGACGAGGCACGGAGCACAGAGGAGGCGCGGCAGGTGCGTGACGGGTCACGGCAGGAAGCAGAGGTCGAACGGCTCGTCGCGCTGGGGGCGAGCCGGGTGGACTGGGATCAGTACCCGCCTGCCCCCGACTTCGTCGTCCTCGCGGACCCGGACGGCAACGCCTTCTGCGTCGTCGACCTGAGCAAGGCACCGAGTGGCAGTCACCTGCCGGACGAGTAGCCGGCCCGGGCCGCGAACTGCAGGGTGAGCGCTCCGGCCAGCGACGCGGCCGACAGTGTGGCGGAGGTGAAGAACGCTACGGTGACCCACCCGGCGTTGGCCCCGGTGACCGTCCCGTTGCCGGCCACGCACGTCTTCTCCGGCGGGAAACTCTGCGTGTGCAGGTCGGCGCAGTAGTTCTGCAGGTCCTCGTTCACCACGTTCGCGTTGAACCAGCAGAGGGCCCAGGTGAGGAGGAAGAGCGCGGACGCGACGGCGAACGCGCCCCACGGCCACTTGGGAGGAGCGGAACGCGCCGACCGGCCGGGCTGTCCCGCCTGCAACGAGTGGGTGTTCGACATGACCGGGGAGCGTAGCGCCACGACACGCTCCGCGTACTCAGTACGGCAATGCAGCGCGCCCGGCCGCGTGGGCTGCCGCCGCGGCCAGTGCGCGGATGAGGGGGTGCGGGCGGGTGCCGTCACCGGCGAGTTCGGGCTGGAAGAGGGTGCCGAGGAAGAAGAGGTGGTCGGGAAGCTCCGCGATCCGCACTTGGTTCCGCCTGTCCTCCGGCCCGCCTCCTGCGCCGGCCGCCTCCACACCCTCGCCGGTACCGCCCGCGTCCACACCGCTGAAACGCATCCCGTGGGCACGCAGCACATCGAGACGGTCAGGGCTGGGGCCGTACGCGCAGCGGTACCGCTCGACCGTCCGCCCGGCGCCCAGCACGCGCTCCGCCAGCGAACCGGCCGCCACCTCGACCGCGCCTTCGTGGCCGCGCAGGGAACAGCCCAGCGGAACGATCAGCGGGTCGCCGGTCCCCGGGTGGTTCTCGGCGTGGCCCACGCCGGTGAGCCCGCAGACGTTGCGCGCGAATTCCAGCAGGGCGTGCTGGAAGCCACCACAGGTTCCGAGGAACGGGATGCCGTGCTCACGTGCGGTGCGTACCGCCGCGACCGCGCCCGCTTCGCTGTGGTACGGGCTGCCCGGCACCAGCCACACGGCGTCGAACCCGGTGAGGGAACCGGCAGGTTCGGCGTCCGGAGTGGGTATCCAGTACGCATCGAGGACGAGCCCGTGGCGCTGCTCCTCGCCTTCCTAGGCGTGCTGCCGGTGAACGCCGTCCTCAGCATGCGCGCGGGACACGATCCGCGGTGACCGGGCTCCGGGGCGGCGGGAAGCCGGTCACCGTCCGCGCTGCCCCGGCCGCCCCGGCCCTCCGTCAGCGGTAGCCGTAGGACGCCCAGTTGTCGAGGACGTGCTGTTGCAGCTCCGCGGGGAACGAGGTGCGGAAGGAGGCCGTGGTGCCGCGCGAGGCGCCGCGGAACTGTTCCGGCTGCAGGCAGCTGATGACCGCCTTGCCGCCCCGGCCCGAGGCGGCTTCCCCGGGGGTGAGGTAGGGCACCATCGGAATACCGGGGGCCTCGGGGAAGCAGTACTCGTTCTCGCCGGGGCGGTAGCGGGTGGCCATCGCCCACACCACCTGGCCGATGTCGGTGATGTCGATGTCGTCGCCGACCAGGATCACTTTGGGGACCAGCCAGCCCGCGTGGGAGCCGAACAGCACTTCGGCCACCCTGTCGACCAGTTCGCGTTCGCCGATGTCCAGCCGCGCCAGCCGCCCGGTGTCGACGGAGAGGACGATCCAGCAGGTGGCGGCCTCGTACGAGCACCAGGCGAGGTCGATGGGGAGGCCGGCGGAGCGGAGCACGTCCAGGCTCGCCGCGGAGATCATCGTGCCCCAGATGGTGTGGTTCTCCTCCGGGGGCAGGCCCGCCGCGCAGACGGGCAGGACCGGGTCGTTCCGGTGGGTGACCGCCTCGACGTGGAAGACCGGCTGCGGCTTGCTGTGGCCGAAGGAGTAGCCGTGGTACTCCCCCATCGGCCCCTCGGGCGCCGTCTCGTCGTGGCTGATCCAGCCCTCCAGGACGATCTCGGCGTTGGCCGGTACGTACAGGTCGTGGGTCTCGGCCTTGACGACCTCCACCGGGCTGCCGGTCAGCGCGCCGACATAACCGTCCTCGTCGACCTGGGCCGGCAGCGGCATCCCGGCTGCGGCAAGGGCGGCGGGCGGTGCGCCGAGGACCATCGCCCACGGCGTGGCCTGCCCCTTCTCCCGCCACATGTCGTGGATCATGCCGATGTGCTGCTGCGGCATCGCCGGACCGACCAGAGTGTCGCGGCCGTTCAGCATGGTGCGGGCGACCGACCAGCTCGTCCATGTCCCGTCCGGGCTGCGGACGACGTGGAAGCCGTACGTGCCGAAGTACCGGCCGCCGTCCTCCTGGTGCAGCAGCGGTACGGGGAACGCCGCCAGGTCGACGGCGTCGCCGGTATGGATGTTCTCCTTGCACGGGCCGTCCGCCACGACGACCGGCGGCAGCGGATCCGCGTGCATCGCCGCGATCAGCCGCTCCAGGATGTCGCGCGGTGTGCTGTCGCGCGCCAGGCCGAAGTGGGCCGCGAGCCGGCCGTACGCGCCCTTGCCCGTTCCGTCGGGGGTGTTCAGGCCGGCCGGTGCGCCGAGGATGCGGAAGCCCGGCGCGGCACCGGTGAGGCGGTTGAACAAGGGCGCTGGGGCCTTGGTCTCGTAGACCCGCCGGGTCACCGCGCCCACCTCCAGCTCCGGGTCGACCGGCCGGCCGATGGCTACGGCGTCACCGTCCGCCAGCAGTGTGCCGAGGAAGTCGCGGAAGTTCAGCGCCGGACCGTGTTGTGTCATGGACGGTGCCTTTCACGTAGATGAGCGCGTGCGGCTCCGACGCTAGGTACGGAAAATGCACTGGTCGGCACGGACTGAGGACAGGACATGAGCAGAAGCGGACACCTTGCCGTCACGGAGGCGCGGTTCCCGGCCACCCCGGGCGGGCCGCCGGGCGTGGAGGTGGTCGACTTCGCCGGGCTGGCCGCCGCGGCGCGCAGGCGCGGCGAGGACGAGTACGCACCGCTCAGGCCGGTCTTCCATCAGCTGATCACGGTGAAGTCCGGCGTGCTGCTCTGCTCCGTGGACTTCGCGGAGTACGTGGTGGAGGAGGGCGGCTGGGTCTGGGTGCGGCCGGGGCAGGTACTCCAGTTCCGTTCCGGCCTCACGGCGGCGGAGGGGACGGTCGTCCTCTTCCAGCCCAGCTTCCTCAGTACGGCCACCGCCGACGCCGCCCATGTGGACCAGCGTCCCCGGCAGCTCCCGCTGGTTCCCACGGGCACCGCGCGCGGTCCCGTACGGCACACCCTGGAGATGCTGGAGAGCGAGTACCGCCGGCTGACGGACCTGCCGCTGGAGGTGCACGTCGAGGTGGTCCGGCACCTGCTGTCGATCCTCGTGCTGCGCCTGTCCCACCTGCCCGGGGACCGGCCGGGTCCGACGGCGGCCGGCACGGCGTTCCGCCGCTTCCAGCAGGCCGTGGAGCGTGACTTCACCCGCAGCCATCACGTCGCGGACTACGCGGCCGGGCTGGGCTACAGCGTCCGTACCCTGACCCGCGCCACCCGCGCCGCGGTCGGGTGCGGCGCGAAGCGGTTCATCGACGACCGCATCGTGCTCGAAGCCAAGCGGCTGCTGCTGCACACCGATCTGTCGGCCACGGCGGTCGGCGAGCGCCTGGGGTTCCCGGGGGCCACGGTGTTCAACCGGTTCTTCCGCGAGCGTGCGGGCGAGACCCCGGCCGCCTTCCGGCTGCGGGCCACCGGTGCGCGGCCACCCGCCCGTTGACGCCGGTTCCGCGGGCCGCGGTGCCGGTCAGTCGCTGAGGGCCATGCGGTGGAGGTGTTCCAGGGCGTCGAGGACGACGGTGCGCTGGTACCAGGCCAGCCAGCGGCCGGCCTGGTCGCCGATGCGGTCCATGGCGCGGGCCTGGGCCGGGCTCAGAAGCTGGACGGGGCGCTCGTGGTGGCTGGAGACCATGCCGAGGCAGATGCCGCGCCCGGTGGTCAGCGGCGTGCTGTGCGCCGCACGGCTGCCGGCCTGGAGGATCTTGTAGCGGGCCTCTTCGTCGAAGACCGGGTCGGTGGCCACGTCGGTGACGGTGACCCGGGTGACGTTGCGTGCCGCCAGCGAGCAGGAGGTGCCGTCCTTGCCCACGACATCGAAGTAGTCGACGAACTCCTCGTTCAGGCCCGCGTGCTTCTCCATCCGCAGTCCCCCGGCGTGGCGGTCGGCGAGCTGCACGTTGCCCATTGGGGTGTCCGAGATCAGCAGGGTCTGGTGCAGTACGGCCGAGAGCACGGCACTGCGGTTGGCGGACTCGGAGTTCACCTGGGGCAGCGCCGCCAGCTTCGGTGCGCGGGTGCGGACGCGGTCGGCGAACCAACGCGTCGCGCCGCTCTCGGGGCGGGGCGCGCTGAGCACCGCGGAGGCCAGGGTTCGCAGCTTGACGTTGTACCGCTGAGAGGCCGCCTGCAGCAGTGTGAAAGCGGCCTGGCCGTCGGGCAGCCGGTACCGCTCCTGGAGGATGCCCTGGGCCTGTGCGATGAGGGGGTGCGTGCGGACTTTGGCCTGGAGGTCGCGTACCTTGCCGCGCAGCCGGTCGAACTCCTGCTGGGGAAGGCCGTCCAGTGCCGTGGCCGGGACGGGGACCTCCGCACTCGCGCCGCCGTTCCAGAGGGCGTCCGGCAGGTCGGGCACGCAGGCGGTGATGAGGTCGTGGATCGCCGGCAGCAGGACCGCACCGGAGTCGGCGACCTCGTCGACGGCGAGGGCCCGGGCGGCTTGTTCGGAGGGCGCGGCCACCATGAGGTGAATGTCCCGGCGGCGCAGTTCCTCCGCGCACTTGGCCAGGGCGCAGGCCGCGGCGAAAGTCATTTCCTGTACGCCGGACAGGTCGACCGCGACGGCCTGCGGCTCTCCTTCCGTCTCCAGGATCGCAGGGAAGAGGGGGTGGTCACCGGATTCCAGCGCCCCCTCGGCGCCGAACATCTGCAGCCATCCGGCCGCGGCAGGCAGACGAACCACACCGGACCAGATCTCCCGTGTGCCCTTGTCGTTCATCCTGCCTCCACATGCAGCCGCCCACATCGTGCACGGCCCGGAGGGGCCGCCGGTCCCAGTGGAACATCTTTCCCGGCGTACGTCGTCGGCGGACCGTACCCGGCGGTCGGCCGAGACACTTGTCACCATCCGGCGGCCGGGCACAGACTGTGCGTCCGGCCCGTAGGCACACGCCCTCCGACCAGCAAAAACGGCAAAGACAACGAGACCCGTAAGAACAGTAGGAACCGCACCGGCGGCATGAGGAAGCGGAGCACCGTGACAACGTCGATCACCGAAATTGAGACCTACGGCGTGGAACGGATACCTGACGAGGATCGATCGGCGCGCCCCCTGGACCTGTTCCGGCTGGCCTTCGGCGGGGCCAACACCTTCGCCACGTGCGTCCTCGGCGCCTTCCCCGTCCTGTTCGGGCTGTCGTTCGTGCAGGGACTCGCGGCGACCGTCCTCGGGCTGGTCGCCGGCGCTGCACTGCTGGCTCCGATGGCGCTGTTCGGCCCGGCCAACGGGACCAACAACGCCGTCTCCTCCTCCGCCCACCTCGGGGTGCACGGCCGGATCGTCGGGTCCTTCCTCTCCCTCCTCACCGCAGTGGCGTTCTTCTCCATCTCGGTGTGGTCCTCCGGGGACGCGCTCGTCGGCGGCGCGCACCGGCTCGCCGGGGTCCCGGAGTCGGGCGTGCTGTACGGCCTCGCCTACGCGCTGTTCGGCGGGCTCGTCCTCGTGGTGTGCCTGTACGGCTTCCGTTTCATGCTGCTGGTCAACAAGGTCGCCGTGGTGGCGGCGTCGGCGCTGTTCGTCCTCGGCGCCTTCGCGTTCGCCGGGGATTTCGATCCCGGTTACGCGGGTTCCTTCGCGTCGACCGCCGATCCGCTGTTCTGGCCGTCGTTCATCGGCGCGGCGCTGATCGTGCTCTCCAACCCGGTGTCCTTCGGCGCGTTCCTCGGCGACTGGTCCCGTTACATTCCCGCGAGCACCCCGCGCCGCCGGGTCATGGGCGCGGCGTTCCTCGCCCAGCTGGCCACGCTGCTGCCGTTCGTCTTCGGGCTGGCCACCGCGTCGGTCATCGCCGAGAAGGGCGCGCGGTACCTGGACCCGGCCGCGCCGAACTACGTGGGCGGGCTGCTCGCCGTGTCGCCGGGCTGGTACTTCCTGCCGCTCTGCCTGATCGCGCTGATCGGCGGCCTGTCCACGGGGACCACCGCGCTCTACGGGACGGGGCTGGACTTCTCCAGTGTTTTCCCGCGCTTCAGCCGGGTGCGGGCCACGCTGTTCATCGGGGTGCTGTCGATCGCGTTCATCTTCGCCGGGCGCTTCGCGCTGAACCTCACCCAGTCCATCTCGACGTTCGCCACACTGATCATCACCTGCACCGCACCGTGGATGGTCGTCATGATCCTCGGCTACGTCACCCGGCGCGGCTGGTACGACGCGGACGCCATCCAGGTATTCAACCGCCGTCAGCGGGGCGGCCGTTACTGGTTCACGCACGGCTGGAACTGGCGCGCCATGTCCGTCTGGCTGGTGTCGGCCGCGGTGGGGCTGCTGTTCACCAATCTGCCCGGTCAGTTCGTCGGCCCGCTCGGGGACCTCGCCGGCGGCGCGGACATCTCCCTGCCGGTCGGGCTCGTCCTCGCGGCGGTGATGTACCTCGCGCTGCTCGCCGTCTTCCCCGAGCCGCGCGCGGTGTACGGGCCGGCCGGGCCCCGGTTCGCCCGGGCCTCGGCCGCCGGGGTGCCGCCGATCAGCGGCGGCCCGGAGGAGCCCGCCGACGTACCGGCAACTGCCCACTGAGCGGCCGCAGTACGGTTCGCCGCGGGCCGTGCCGACGCAAGGCCCCGGCACCTACACTCGGCGACCATGATCACGACCACGACCACCTCCCCCACCACTCCTTCCGCCGGCCAACCGGCGCTCTTCGACACGATGTCGACCATGCGCGCGATGCGCCGGCTGAAGCCCGAACCACTGCCCGATGAGCTGCTGGACCAGCTCATACAGGCGGCGGTCTGGGGTCCCAGCGGCGGCAACATGCAGCGGTACGAGTACGTCGTCGTCACCGATCCGGCGGTCATGGCGCGGCTGGCGCCGCTGTGGAAGCGGTGCGTCGACGCGTATCTGGCCACCACCGGCAAGCACGGCCCCGAGGGGATGCCGGAGGCGGCGTACCGGCGGATGGTCGCGGCCATCGAGTACCAGCGCGACCACTTCGCGGAGACGCCCGCGCTGATCATCCCCTGTTACCGGATGCCCGAGCTGCAAACGGACGACGCCGGGGTGCAGGCGTACGTGGCGGCGCTGGGCCCGACCGCGGCGGCGGACCTGGCACAGACACAGGAGCGCTTCACGGCGCTCGCGGAGGGTTCGTGCGTCTATCCGGGCGTGCAGAACCTGCTGCTCGCGGCGCGTGGCCTCGGCCTGGCCGCCAACATCACCATCTGGCACCTGATGCTGGAGGCGGAGTGGAAGGAGGCGCTGGGCATCCCTGCCGACATGCGCACCTTCGCCGCGATTCCGCTGGGGTGGCCGCAGGGCAATTTCGGCCCGGTGCGGCGTCGCCCCGTCTCGGAGGTCGTGCACCGCAACGGCTGGTGAGCGGGGCGGGCTCCGCGAGACGGGTCCCGGTGCCGTCGTACCGACGCCGACACCGGGTGGCCCGTCTCACCCGGTGTCGGCTCGCCTCACCCACTTCATTAGGTGTAATATGCATCTATATGAGTGAGGTCAAGGCATGGGGTTCCGCCCTCCGGCGCAGCTTCCGAGCGGCGCTGAAGGTGGAACGCGTATTTTCCGATCCCTGGGCGATCGGCCGGGCCGTGCTCGCCGTCGTCGCCGCATCCGTCATCGGCTGGCTGCTGCACGACCCGCCGGCCTGGGCCATGATGACCGTGGGCACCTTCATCTGCGGCATCGGCACACTACTGGCCCCCGTCCGGCACCGCGCGGTGAACGCCCTCGCACTCGGCGCGGGCTTCACGCTCGCCACCCTGATCGGAGTGTTCCTCCACCCGATGGGCTGGTGGTTCCTGATCGTCCTCGCGGTCGCGTCCTACGTCGCCGGCCTGTGGCGCGCCCTGGGCGTGGCCCCCGGCATCCGGGCCTGCCTGGTCACCATCGGGCTCATGATCACCGCGGACCTCTCCCCCGGCGTCTCCGCCGGGCTGACGATGGTTCAGTGGATCGCGACCGGCGCCGGACTGGTGGTCCTCGTCCAGCTGCTGCCGCCGTACGGCAGGCGCCACCCGGCGCAGCGCAAGGCGGTGGCGGCCGTGTACCGGACGCTGGCGGACACCGCCCGGGCCGGCGAGCCCGCGCCGTACCTGTCGTCCGCGCCCTTCACCGCGGCCCGCTCGGCCCTCGACCTGCTCCCGGCCTTCACCCGCCCCGCAGCGGCCCCGCTCTACGGGCTGCTCGCGGAGGCGGAGAACATCCGGCGGGCGCTGCTGTTCCTGCCGCGCTCGGGGCGTACGGCGCGCCTGCCGCGGCCGGCGATCGCCGAGGCACTCGACGCGGTCGCCCGTACGGTGCAGACCGCACAGCGCCAGGACGCGGACGCCGAAAGCGCACGGCTGCTGGACTCCTGGACCGGCCCGGAGGCCGAGGCGCTGCGCCCCCGTCTCCGGGAGGCGGCCCGGCTGGCTGACCACTGGCTCGAGTCGCGCGGCCCCGAGGGGCTGGACCAGGTCCTGGACGCCTTCCCCGCCGAGAACGCGCTGCGTTCCGGGTGGCGCCGGCTGCGCGCCGAGCTGCGTCCGGGCGCCCCGCTGTTCCTGCACGCCATCCGCATCGCGGTCGGTACCGCGGCCGGTGAGGCGGTGGGCCGCGCGTTCGGCGACTTCTGGGGGCACGCCCTGCCCGACCACGGCTTCTGGGCGGCGCTCACCACGATGCTGGTGCTCTTCCCCGACTACGGGCACACCTTCGCCCGCGGCTGGGCCCGGCCGATCGGCTCGATCCTCGGCGGGCTCGTCGCCTGGGTCGTCCTGCTGCCCGGCGGCTGGAACGCCGGCTGGCTGGTGGCCGTGGCGACCGTCCTCGCCGCGTGCGTCTTCCTCACCCTCCGTGTCGGGCAGCTCGTGCTGAACTTCTTCATCACGGCCTGGATCGTCTTCCTCATCACCCGCCTCGGCTCGGCCGCCCACCTGATCGAGTGGGGCCGCCCGGCCGACACCCTGGTCGGCGCGCTGCTCGGCCTGGTGGTCTTCGTGGCGATCCCCACGTACCACCACCACCGCACGCACGAGCTGCTCGCCGACTGGCTGCGGGTGCAGCGGCGGCTGCTGCCCGCACTGGTCACCGGGTACACCGAGGCCGGTGCCGTGGACCCGGCGGAGATCGACGTACTGCGGCGGCAGTCCCGGCAGGCCCGCGAGCGCCTGGACTCGGCGGTGGCCAGCCTCGGCCACGAGCCGCGCCGGCACCGTTCTCGCTGGTCCGCCACCGAGCTGACCGGAATCCAGCACGCGGTCCACGAGATCAGCCAGTGCGCCTCGGTCCTCTACGACCGGCAGCCGGGCAGCGCCGCTGACGCCGTCCCCGAGACCGCCGAGTTCGCCGCGGTCCTCGATCACCACCTGGCGGAGCTGGCCGCCGTGGTCGCCGCGAAGGGCCGCCCGGCCGAGGGCGCACTGCGCGCCGCCTTCGACGCGACGGCCACCCGCAGCGGCCTCGCCGACCTGGCCGACACCACCGCACCGGACGGCGTCGCGCACGCCCGCGGCCGCGCCCTCACCCTGTGCCTGCGCACCGTGACCGCCGTCGAGGGGCTCGTCTCCCGGCTGGCGTCCGGCGCGGAAGCACCGGTGCCCGCACCGCCCGCCGGTCCGGCAGTCCGCCGGGCCTCCACCACCCTCGCAGGGAGCTGACCCACAGATGACCACCGGGCACGCACAGACGCTCACCCAGCGGATCAAGGACGCCGTGGCCGCACCGGCGACCGACGACGCCTTCGACGTCGGGGCCGCCCTCGCCGACGTCCTCGCGGGCATCGGCATGAGCCCGCGGGACACCGGTGGCGACATCACCTTCCACGGCGCCGACCCCGTCGTACCGAGCACCCTGCGCCTCGGCGCGGCGGCCGGCATCGCGCTGGCGGCCAAGTCCGCCGCAATCGCCAAGCTCTGGCGGCTGCGCGGCGGTGCCGGGCAGGACATCTCCGTGGACCTGCGCAGCGCCCCGCACCGGCTCTGCCCGTTCTACGACCGCCGCTGGGAGCTGCTGAACGGCTATCCGCCGGCCTCCACCTCCAACGTGAACCAGGCGCTCGGCTTCTCCTTCTACCCCACAGCGGACGGCCGCTGGGTGATGCCGCTCAACCCCTACCCCGGCATCAAGACGGCCGCCCAGAAGCTGCTGGGCACCCCGGACGATCCGGAGGCCGTGGCCGACGCCATCGCCAGGTGGAACGCCGACGACCTGGAGCGGGCCGGCGTCGAGGCGGGGGTCGTGATGCCGGTGCTGCGCTCCCCGCTGGAGATCCTGGACGAACCGCAGTACCGCGACCACCTCGCGCACATGCCGCTCATCGAGATCGAGAAGATCGGCGACAGCCCGGTCGAGCCTCTGTCTGAGGGCGTCGAGCAGCCCCTGTCGGGCATCCGGGCACTGGGGATGGGACATGTGATCGCCGGTGCGGGCGCAGGGCGTGCGCTGGCGCTGCACGGTGCCGACGTACTGAACATCTGGCGTCCGGGCGAGCACGAGCACGACGCGACGTACGCCACGGCGAACGTCGGCGTCCGCTCCGCCACGCTCGATCCGCGCTCCGCCGACGGCTCGGCCCGGCTGCGCGAACTGCTGGGCGGGGCCGATGTGTTCTACGCCAACCGCCGCCCCGGCTATCTGGAGAGCATCGAGCTCGGCCCCGAGCAGGCAGCGGCCGTCCGGCCCGGCGTCGTGCACGCGACGGCCACCCTCAACGGCCCCACGGGGCCCTGGGCCGACCGGGTCGGCTTCGACCAGACGGCCGGCAGCCTGGTCGGCATGATGAACCTGGAGGGTGACGGCGAGCGGCCGGGCCTGCCGCCGATCCTGGTGGTCAACGACTACATCGTCTCCTGGCTGATGGCCGCCGGAGTCAGCGAGGCGCTGGCCCGCCGGGCGCGCGAGGGCGGCAGCTACCGGGTGCACGTCTCACTGACCCGTGCCGCACTGTGGATCCTGAGCCTCGGCGTCTTCGACAAGGCGTACGCGACCGAGATCGCCGGCACCGGGGAGCGCCACGCCTATCTCGACCCCGAGACCTTCACCGCCGACACCCCGCTCGGTGCGTACCAGGGCGTCACGGACCAGGTGCGGATGTCCGGTACGCCGGGCCGTTACCCGTTCACGCTGGCCGCCCGGGGCTCCTGCCGACCGGAGTGGCTCGCGGGCTGAGCACTTCGGGCCCGGCATCTCAAGGGGACGCACGCCCTTGGCAAGAACTGTGCCAAGCCGGAACGCACCGTGCTTCGCTCACCTCCTTATCGACGAGCGGGGACCGGGCCGCCTGCCGTGAAGGCTTCGCCGGCGGCCCGGCCCCGGACATCTCGACGTGTGGGAGTGATGGGTGCATGGGTCCGACCAGCCGGTCGCTCGGTTACGCGGTGGCGGTGGCCGCCGTGGTGTGTGTGGTCCTCACGGTGTGGCTGTGGCCTCGGCTGGCCGGGCGCGGACTGCGGCCCGTACTGGGCCGGTTCGCCGCCATCGCCGTCACCCAGCTCGCGCTCGTCTGCTCGCTGGCGCTGGGCGTCAACTCCGCTTTCGAGTTCTACGGCTCGTGGGACGAGCTACTGGGACGCAACGAGAAGGCGCCGGATCCGGTCATCCAGCACGGCGGCCGGGACGTGGTCGCCGGGGTGCGCGGCGGGCTGGTGCAGGCAGCCGGGCCGCAGGGGCTGGACCGGGTGACGGGGCTGCCCGCCGGCCCACCGGAGAAGGTGGGCCGGGTGGAGTCCGTACGGGTCATGGGGCGCCGTACCCGGGTGGTGAATCCGGCCTTCGTCTACCTGCCGCCGCAGTACTTCCAACGCCAGTTCCAGCGGCAGCGGTTCCCCGTCGTCGTCGCCATCAGCGGCTACCCGGGCGGCATCATGAACCTCGCGCAGTACCTCCAGGTACCGCAGACCGCGGGGCGGCTGATCGCCCGGGACGCGATGCCGCCGACCGTCGTCGTGATGATCCGGCCGACCGTCGCGCCGCCGCGGGACACCCAGTGCGTGGACGTGCCGGGCGGCCCGCGGGCCGAGACGTTCTTCACCAAGGACCTGCCGGACGCACTGAAATCGGCCTATCGCGTCGGCCACGATCCGAGCGCGTGGGGCGCCCTCGGCTACTCCTCCGGCGGCAGCTGCGCGCTCCAGCTCGCCATGCGGCACCCCGGCGTCTACACCGCGGCCGCCGCGCTCTCCGCCGACTACCGGATCCGGGACGACCTGACCACCGGCAGCCTCTTCGGCTCCGGTCCGCCGGCCGCCCAGCGGCAGCGCGAGCACGACCTGCTGTGGCGGCTGGACCGGCTGCCTGCGCCCCGGATCTCCGTACTGGTGGCCAGCAGCCGGCAGGGCGAGCCGGGATACGCCGACACGATGCGCTTCGTGCGCGCGGCGAAGCCACCGATGACCGTGGACTCCCTCATCCTGCCGCGGGGCAGCCACCACTTCACGACCTGGCGGCGCGAGATCACACCGGCGATGCGGTGGATGGGCTCCACGCTGACCTTCCCGCAGGACGTGGCGCCGCGGCCGCGGAAGAGCGACCGGCCCTCGTCATGACCCTTGACAACGGCATTGGTCTGAACCATTTTTAGCGCAGACACGGTGGCCGCCGTCTCGTAGTGCAGTGACCCGCACGACTTCCTGGTCCGCTTCTTTCGCACCGGAGACAGCCATGCCCCGTACCGCAGATGTCCGACCCGGCCGACACAGACGCCGGTTCACCACTCTCCTCGCCGCCGTCGCGGCCGCCGTGTGCGCGGCGGGCGGCACGCAGGCGGTCGCCGCGCCGCAGGCGGACGTCAACGTCGCCAAGAACGCCGGCTACGAGTCCGGGCTGTCCAACTGGACCTGCTCGAACGGCAGCGGCACGACCGTCACGAGCCCCGTGCACGGCGGTACGAGCGCGCTGAAGGCCACCCCCGCCGGCTCCGACAACGCCAAGTGCACGCAGACCGTCGCGGTGAAGCCCGGCGCGACGTACCGGCTCAGCGCGTACGTCCAGGGCGCCTACGTCTACCTCGGCGCCTCGGGCACCGGCACCACCGACGTCTCGACGTGGACGACGGGCGGTTCGTCCTGGCAGCAGCTCCAGACCAGCTTCACCGCCGGGCCCAACACCACGTCCGTCACCGTCTACACGCACGGCTGGTACGGGCAGGCCCCCTACTTCGCCGACGACATCAGCGTCTTCGGGCCCGACGGCGGAGGCGGCACCGACCCGGTTCCCGGCATACCGGCCACGCCCACCGGCCTCAGCGTCGGCACCGTGACCCAGTCCTCGGTCGCGCTCTCCTGGAACGCCGCCAAGGACGCCACCGGCTACACCGTCTACCGCGACGGCGCCAAGGCACAGACCGTCAGCGGAACCTCCGCGACCATCACCGGACTGAGCCCGGCCACCGCGTACCGCTTCCAGGTCGCGGCGACCAACGCGACCGGTGAATCCGCCAAGTCGGCCGAGGTCACCGGCACCACCGCGCCCGACGGCGGCTCCGGCGGCAACCCGGCGGTACCCAAGCACGCGGTCACCGGCTACTGGCAGAACTTCAACAACGGCGCGGCGGTCCAGAAGATCAGCGATGTGCCGAGCCAGTACGACATCATCGCGGTGTCCTTCGCGGACGCCACGAGCACGCCCGGCGCGGTCACCTTCAATCTCGACACCGCGGGCCTGAACGGCTACACCGTCGACCAGTTCAAGGCCGACATCAAGGCCAAGCAGGCGGCCGGCAAGTCGGTCATCATCTCGGTGGGCGGCGAGAAGGGTACGGTCTCGGTCAACGACGCCGCCTCCGCGGCGAACTTCGCCAACAGCGTGTACGCGCTGATGCAGCAGTACGGCTTCAACGGCGTCGACATCGACCTGGAGAACGGCCTCAACCCCACCTACATGTCGCAGGCCCTGCGCTCCCTGTCGCAGAAGGCGGGCAGCGGGCTCGTCATCACGATGGCGCCGCAGACCATCGACATGCAGTCGACGTCCGGCAGCTACTTCAAAACGGCGCTGAACATCAAGGACATCCTGACCGTCGTCAACATGCAGTACTACAACAGCGGTTCGATGCTCGGCTGTGACGGAAAGGTCTACAGCCAGGGCTCGGTGGACTTCCTGACCGCGCTGGCCTGCATCCAGCTCGAAGGCGGCCTGGACCCCTCGCAGGTCGGGATCGGCGTGCCGGCCTCCACCCGCGGCGCGGGCAGCGGCTATGTCGCCCCGAGCGTCGTCAACGCCGCGCTGGACTGCCTCACCAAGGGCACCGGCTGCGGTACCTTCAAGCCCGCGAAGACCTACCCCGCCCTGCGCGGCGCGATGACCTGGTCCACCAACTGGGACGCGACCAGCGGCAACGCCTGGTCCAACACGGTCGGCCCGCACGTACACGCGCTGCCGTAACACCGGCCCGCACGTCCTCACGTGCACGGACGGGTCGCAGTTCACCTGACCGTGACCCAGACATCACCTTCCGTTCGCCCGCATGACACGCACCCCATACGAAAGATCAGCGAGCATTCATGCTCAGTTCGTTGTGTCGAGTGAATGTGGCGCCGTGAGGGGAACAAGAGTGCAAAGCCGACGTCCGGTCCGTCCGGGACGCACAAGTCGATGGAGCACTCTGCTCGCCGGGGCCTGCGCGAGCACCCTGCTGCTCGCCGGGTGCGGGGCGCAGGCCACCGGTGGGGCGGACGGGAACGACCGGGCAGCCGAGCCCCCGCCCGCGGGCGTCGACTGCGTCGGCGAGGGGCGGCTGCGCGGCTCGGGCTCGACGGCACAGCAGAGCGCGATGGAGCACTGGATCGACGAGTACCAACGGGCCTGCCGCGATGCCCGCATCGCGTACAACCCCCTGGGCTCGGGCGCCGGCGTCGCGCAGTTCCAACGACGGGCGACCGCGTTCGGCGGCACCGACGGCGTGCTCAGCAAGCAGGAGATCGTCTGGTCGCGGGAGACCTGCCGGGGCGGCCGGGCCATCCACCTCCCGATGGTCGGCGGCCCCGTCGCCATCGGCTTCAACCTGCCGGGCGTGGACCATCTGGTTCTGGACGCCCCGACGCTCGCGAAGATCTTCGACTCCCGCATCACCACCTGGGACGCGCCGGCCATCCGGAAGCTGAACCCCGGTACGGAGCTGCCGTCGCTGCCCATCCGGCCGATGCACCGCTCGGACGACTCCGGCACCACGCAGAACTTCCAGGACTACCTGGCCGGTGCCGCGCCCGACGCCTGGCCGCACCCCGTCGCCAAGACCTGGCAGGGCAAGGGCGGCGGGGCCGGCAGCGGGTCCTCGCGCATCGCCTCGGAGGTGGCGTCCTCCCCCGGCACCATCGGCTACTTCGAGCTGTCCTTCGCCGCCTCGCGCAGCATCACCACGGTCAGCATCGACACGGGCGCCGGCGAGCCGGTGGCGCCCACCACGAAGACCGCCTCGGCAGGCATCGGCGCCGCGGACATCGTCGGCGAGGGCAACGACAAGACCCTCGCCTTCGACTACGACGCACCCAAGCCCGGCGCGTACCCGATCGTCCTGATGACCTACGAGGTCGTCTGCGACAAGGGCAACCAGGCCGGTTCGCTGCCGGTCCTGAAGTCGTTCCTGGGCTACACCGCCGGCGCCGAGGGCCAGAAGCACCT
The DNA here is from genome assembly GCF_044544605.1 of Streptomyces sp. NPDC053560. NCBI lineage: Bacteria > Bacillati > Actinomycetota > Actinomycetes > Kitasatosporales > Streptomycetaceae > Streptomyces > Streptomyces sp. NPDC053560. The sequence continues at coordinate 470,760 of NZ_JBITXI010000003.1, forward strand.
CGCCGCGCTCCACTACGCCCCGCTGCCGGACGCCGTCGCCAAGGAGGTCCGCCGGGCGGTACGCACCCTGTCCTGAACGACGGGCGGTGCTGCCATCAGGCGCTTTTCCGCTCGTCCCGTGGGTGGCGCCACAGGGGGTACGGGAGCCCGGCCAGGCGGTTGATGAGGAAGCCCTGGCGGTGAGCACCAGCACCGCGAGCATGCCGGTGGCCCGCTCGGCGGGGCTGCGGAGCAGGCCCAGGGCGACGATGAGGGTGGTGGCGCCGACGGGCGGGTGGTCGGCGCGGTCCGGCCGGTGAGCGGCCGGCGCTTCTCCTGGCCGACGCAGTGCGCCCAGCCGCCGTTGCGGCCCCGGCAGCCGGTGAGCAGCAGCAGGGTCAGGAAGGTGCGGTGGCTGGTCTCGGAGTGGAACCATTGGTTGGCCCCCGCACCCATGAGGATCATGCAGCGGCCGCGGGTGCGTTCCGCGGTCCGCGCGAACTCCCGGGCGGTGCGCACCACCTTGTCGTGCGCCCAGCGGTCCCGGTGGCGGCCCCGGTAGAAAACGTCACCGTCCCGGCCGCCCTTGAGATGCATCGCGCCCGGATCTCGCGTGGATTCACCCCGGTGAAGAAGCCGCCGAGCCGCAGCAGCGCGTCGGCCGCTCCGCGCGTCGGCGCGGAGCCCTCTGCGGCCACCTCGCTCATCGCATCCCCTCGGCACCGGATGACACGACCTGGTCGGCAGACGTCTACGGGCATAACGTCTACGGGCATACTGCTTCAACGACGCAATCGCCGTACAAGGTAAGTCCGTAGAGCCCCGCCCGCGCGCAGGCCACGCCGCTCTTATCCGCCACAAAGGGGGCCCGGCCCCGAGGAGTGTGCCGAGGGGTTCAGCAGCCGGTGCCGGTCGGGGTGAAACGCAGGTGCGTGTGCTCGTCCTTGCCGAGGGCCGTGTGGTACGTCGCCGGGGTGACGCGGTACCAGACGTGGTCCTTGCCGGGCCGGCCGTTGACGTCGTCGAGCTGTACGCACCAGCGCTCGTGGCGGACCACCCGCCGGTAGGGCTCGGTGCCCTGCCGGACCTTCCGGCAGTCCTGGTACCGCTCGGTGGTGTACCAGGTCTTCTTCTTGCCGCGGCCGCTGCGCTTGGTGTGCTTGACCCGCTTGGTGGCGGAGTCGCACTTCTTCACCATGTGCGGCCGCTCGGCCCTGACCGTCTTCTTCTGCACGTGGCGGACACCGGCCCGCAGCCCGGAGACACCGTCCTGCTGCGGCCGGGCGTCCCCGGGGCTGTGGCTGCCTGCCGTACCGTGACCGCCGCTTCCCCCTTGACCGGCTCCCGTGCCGCAGGCGCCGAGCCCGGCCACCAGAAACACCGTCACACCGGCACGTATCAGTCGCTGCTTGCTGAGCATGTCTCCCTCAAGATCTCTGCGGCAGCGCTCAGAGTATCCGGTTGCGGCAGGTCAGCCGTGGTGCGCGGGGCCGCTCCGAGTTCGCCCTATATTTATTGAGCTATGCTGAAGAAATGTCCTCCGGCGAACCGCCTTCCGGCGAAGAGCTCGACCACGCGGCCGTCGAACTGCGCAACAGCCTGATGCGCATCGCGCGGCGCCTCCGGGCGCAGCGTCCGCCCGGTGAACTGACGCTCGGCGCGATGGCCGTACTGGGCCGGCTGGAGCGCGACGGGCCGGCCACCGCGAGCGAGCTGGCAGCGGCGGAGCGCGTCACCCCGCAGTCGATGGCGCGCCCGGTGGCCAGGCTCGTGGACATGGAGCTGGTCGAGCGGCGCCCCGACCCGGCCGACGGGCGGCAGACCCTGCTGCACCCCACCGAACAGGGCCTGGAGTTCGTCCGGGCCGACCGGGAGCGGCGGGACGTCTGGCTGGCCCGCGCGATGGCGACGCACCTCAACGACGTCGAACGCGATCTGCTCCGGCTCACCACCCGCCTGCTGGACCGGCTGGCCACCGCCCCCGACGAGACCGGCCCCGCGTCCTCGGACGGGACGACGGCCGCTGTAGCCCCCACCCCCACGCGCCCGTAGAAGGACCGCTCCGGTGCCCCCCTCCTGTGAGAACTCCCCCACTCCCCGTACGCCGGGCGAGGAGATAGCCAGCACTGCTGAAGGCCAGCCCGCCCAGGCCGGTGACAGCGCCGCCCCCGGGGTCCGGCCGCAGCTGCCGCAGCGCATGGTCGGCCCCATCGCCTTCGGCACGATCCTCCAGCCGCTGAACTCCTCGATGATCGCCGTGGCGCTGGTCGGCATCCAGGCGCACTTCGGCGCCGGACCCGCCACCGCGTGGCTGGTCTCCGGCCTCTACCTCGCCACCGCCGTGGCCGCCCCCGCCGCGGGCCGGCTGGCCGACACCCTCGGGCCGCGCAAGGTGTCCCTCGCCGGGCTCGCGCTGGTCGCGCTCGCCTCGATCGCCGCGCCCTTCGCCCCCTCCGTCGGCGTACTGGTGGCCTGCCGCGTCGTCATCGGCATCGGCACCGCGGCGCAGTACCCGTGCGGGCTTGCGATGGTCCGCCGCGCCGCCGACCGGATGCGGGCCGATTCGCACAACGCGCTGGCGGCGCTGACGGTCTGCTCCCAGGTCATGGTCGCGCTCGGCCCGACGCTGGGCGGCGTACTGGTGGGCGGCTTCGGCTGGTCCGGCATCTTCTGGGCCAACGTGCCGCTCACGGTGATCGGCGCGACCGCCATCCTGCTGTGGGCCCCCGCCGACCCGAAACGCGAGTCGAGTGCGCTGCGGCGGACCCTGGCCGAGCTGGACCTGCCCGGCATGCTCCTCTTCGTGGCCGCCATGGGCCTGCTGATGTACTGGCTGCTGTCCCTCGCGCAGACGCCGCTCTGGTGGGCGCTGGGCGGTGCGGTGGCCGCCGGGCTGTGCACCGTGTGGCGCTCGTTGCGGGCGCCGGTGCCGTTCCTGGACCTGCGGCTGCTCTCGAACCGCGACCTGTCCTTCACCTACGTACGGACGATCGCCACCTACACCGCGTACTACGGCATCTTCTACGGCCTGCCGCAGTGGCTGGAGGAGTCCCGGGACCTGGGCGCCTCCGGGGCCGGCCTGGTCATGCTGCCGCTGGCGCTGATGGGCATCGTCTCCACGCTCACCGCCACGCGGGTGCAGAAGCGGCGCGGGCCCGGCCCGCTGCTGCTCATCGGTTCGGCGGTGCTCGCGGTGGGCGGTCTGCTGCTGACGCTGCCCACGCACACCTCCCCGGTCTGGCTGCTCGTCCTGCTGTGCCTGGTGCTCGGCATCCCCAACGGCTACAACTCGATGGCCAACCAGAACGCCGTGTACGAGGCCGCGCCCGCCGCCCAGGCCGGTGCCGCGGGCGGGCTGTACCGCACGGCGCAGTACGTCGGCGCCAACCTGGCCGCCGCGATGCTCGCCCTGCTGATCGGCACCCACTCCACCGACGGCGGCCTGCACCACACCGGGCTGGCCATCGCCGCGATCAGCGGCTGCCTCGCCGTCGCCGCGCTGGGGCGCCTGCGGCGCGGCCGGGCGCGGGGCCTCAGTGCAGCGGCAGACGCATGATCGCCAGATCCAGCCAGCGGCCGAACTTGGTGCCGACCTCGCGCACCGTCCCGACGGTCTCGAAGCCGAAGCGTTCATGGAGACGGATCGAGGCGGTGTTGCCGGCCTCGATGTCGGCGATCATGACGTGGTAGCCGGCCTGCCGCGCTGCGGCGATGAGAACGGTCAGCAGCTCGGTCCCGATACCCAGGCCGTGCCGGTCCCCGCGGACGTAGACGGAGTTCTCCGCCGAGTGCCGGTAGCCTTCCAGCGCCCGCCAGGGGCAGTAGACCGCGAACCCCACGACCTCGCCCGCGTACTCGGCGACGAACGCGGCGTCCTTCTCCAGGTACGCGGCGAACCAGGCGGCGCCCTCGGTCGGCGTCTGGGGCGTCTCGGTCCACAGCGCGGTCGACGTGGCGACGGCGTCGTTGCGGATGGCGAGCACGGCCGCCAGGTCGTCGGGCCGGGCCGCGCGGACCCGTACCGCGTCCGGCGCCGCTCCCGCCTCCGCTACGGCCACCCCGTTCTCATATATTGGATCCATGTCCAATATGATAGATCCACTGGTGGCGCGCATCGGTGCGCGGGTCCGTGACGAGCGCGACCGGCGCCGGTGGACCCTGGCCCAGCTGGCCGAGGCCTCGGGCGTCTCACGGGCGATGATCCACCGGATCGAGCGCGGCGAGAGCAGCCCGACGGCAGTCGTCCTCGGCAAGCTGTCCGGCGCCTTCCGGATCAGCGTGTCCGCGCTGATGGCCCTGGCCGAGGGCACGGCGGAGCACCCGGCGGACGAGCGGGACGACAGCGCCGGGGCGAACACCGGCGCCATGGCCGAGTGGCGCGACCCGGCGACCGGGTACAGCCGGCGCCAGATCTCCGGGCCGCGATTCCCGGCGGACATCGCGGAGGTCCGGCTGCCCGCCGGCGCACGCATCCCGTACCCGGCCGAGACCTTCGCCTTCGTACGGCAGATCGTCTGGGTGCTGGACGGCCGGCTGACCTTCCACGAGGGCGACGCGGTGCACGCGCTGGAAGCCGGCCAGCGGCTCGAACTCGGCGCTCCGGCCGCCTGCGCCTTCGTCAACGACAGCACGGAGGAGTGCCGGTACGCGGTGATCCGCGTACGGTCCGAGGCACCTTGAGGCGCAGCCGCGCCGCGCCCGTTCAGCGGGCGGCGGGCGGCACGGGCTCCGCGGCCGGTTCCGCCCGGGCGGCCCTGCCGTCGTCCTCCCGGTCCTCCTCCGGTGTCGCGTCCCGCTTCCCCCGGCGCTTGCCGCCCGCGGAGAGGAGCAGGCTGGTCAGGACGCCCGCGAGCAGGCCCCAGAAGGCCGAGCCGATGCCCAGCAGGGTCACCCCGGACGCGGTGGCGAGGAAGGTGACCACGGCCGCTTCCCGGGCGCCGGGGTCGGAGACGGCGGTGGTCAGGGAGCTGGTGACGGTGCCGAGCAGGCCGATGCCGGCGATCCCGAGCACCAGCGCGTGCGGCATGGCGGCGAGCAGGGACGCCACCGTGGCGCCGAGGAGGCCGACGCAGAGGTAGAAGACGCCGGCCCAGACACCGGCGACATAGCGCCTGCGGCGGTCGGGGTGGGCCTCCTCGCTCGTGCAGATGGCGGCGGTGATCGCCGCGAGGTTGAGGCCGTACGCGCCGAACGGTGCCAGCAGGAAGTTCGCGGTGCCGGTCCAGGTCATGAGCGGCGAGACCGGTACGTCGTAGCCCGCGCCCCGGAGAACCGCGACGCCGGGCAGGTTCTGCGAGGCCATGGTGACCACGAACAGTGGGACGCCGACGCTGACCAGGACCTTCCAGTCGAGTTCCGGGGCCACGAACACGGGCGCTGCGACGGAGAGCCGTACCCGGTCGGCGTGCCAGCCACCGGTGAACACCGTGGCGGCGATGCCCGCCGCGAGGGCGAGCAGTACGGCGTAGCGCGGCAGCAGCCGGCGGCCCAGCAGGTACGCCAGGAACATCGGGAAGGCCACGGCGAAGCTCGTGTGCATGGTGGCGAAGAGGCCGGTGCCGAACTGGAAGAGGACTCCGGCCAGGAGCGCGGCGGCCAGCGGTACAGGGATGCGGTTCATGGCGCGCGCGAACCAGCCGGTCACCCCGCTGACGAGGATGAGCAGCGCGGAGAAGAGGAACGCACCGACGGCCTGCGCCATGGAGACCCCGCTGAGGCCGGTGGTCAGCAGGGCGGCCCCCGGCGTCGACCAGGCGGTCACCACGGGCGCCCGGTAACGCACGGACAGACCGATGCAGGTGCAGGCCAGGCCCACGCCGAGGGCGAGCATCCAGGAGGAGATTTCGCGGGAGTCGGCGCCGGCCGCCTTGGCCGCGGTGAAGACGAGGGCGGCCGAACTGGTGACGCCCACCAGCACGGCGATCAGGCCGGCGACGACCGCGGAGGGCGGGGCGGCGGCGCGTATTCGAGCCATCAGGGACATGGTTTCCAGGGTTCTGTTTACGGAACGTTCTTTTTACGGAACAGTAGAGAGTAGGCTGGTCGGCCGTCAACGACCTCCCCGACAAGGGCGAGCGAGCACGAAGAGGAGCGGACGCGCACGCTATGGGCCTGAACGACGAGGTGGGGCGCCGACTGCGGGAGCTCCGGCAGCAGCAGCGACTGTCCCTGTCCGAACTGGCCCGCCGTTCCGGCGTCGGCAAGGGCACGCTCTCGGAGCTGGAGGCCGGGCAGCGCAACCCCACGCTGGAGACCCTGTACGCGCTGACCACCGCACTCAACAGTCCGCTCAGCGCCGTCCTCGGCGACCCTCCGCGGCACGCCTTCGAGGCGCGGGCCGAGGGCGTCTCGGGCAGTGCGGTCACCGCGGTGCTCGTCGAACGCTTCGAGGAGCCCCCGGCCGTCACCGACATCTTCCGCATCCGGATCGCCGCCGGCAGCGTCCAGGAGTCGGCCGCGCACATCGCGGACACCTCGGAGAGCCTGATGGTGCTCACCGGTAAGGCCGTGGTGGGCGATCCGGCGGAACCGCAGACGGCCGGTCCCGGCGAGTACGCGCACTGGCGCGCCGACACCCCGCACCTCTACAGCGCCCCGGACGGCGACGTGCACGGCATCCTCTTCGTCCGCTATCCGCGGGCGACGCCACCCCGCTGACGCAACTCCCCCTCACTCACAGCCGCGCCCCCTGGACCTCCTTTAGTAAGGAGGGTTGTCCAAAGCTCACCCCGGGGTTACGTTGCTGCGCAGAGATTCAGTAAGGAGCCCTTACCAAAGGAGCCAGACCGTGACCGACGACGTGAGCACCGCACCCTCCGACGAGCGGGACCGAGGACTGCCCGACCTGCCCCACTGGGAGACGGTCCCCGACGACCTCCCCGCGGCGATCCGCCGCCTCAAGCCGGCCCTGCGCGCCCGCATCGAAGCCTCCGGCCGCAGCGTCGAGGAGGTCTTCGCCGCCGTGGAGCGCCGGGTCGCCGCCCGGGTGGCCGAGATCAGGGCCGCGAAGGAGCACGGCGAAGAGGTGTGGCCGGTCATCGAGTACGCCGACATCGCCAACGGCACCGTGTCCGCCGACCGGCTCGCCCGGCTCAAGCAGCGCGGCTGTCTGGTCGTACGGGGCCACTTCGACCGCGACCAGGCCCTGGCCTGGGACGCCGGCATCGTCGACTACGTCGAGCGGAACGAGTTCTTCGCGCACTACACCGGCCCCGGTGACGATTTCTTCGGCAGTGTCGGCTCCAAGCCCGAGATCTATCCGATCTACTGGTCGCAGGCGCAGATGGAGGCCCGGCAGAGCGACCGCATGGCCCGCGTGCGGACCTTCCTCAACTCCCTCTGGAAGCACGAGTCCGAGGGCGTGCGGTGGTTCGAGCCGGACCGCGACGCGCTGTACCCCGACCGCATCCGGCGCCGGCCGCCGGGCACCGACTCCGCCGGGCTCGGCACCCACTGCGACCCCGGGACCCTCGACCTGTGGATGACCCGGGCGTACCAGCAGGCCTTCCGCCACCTCTTCGACGGCAGCGTCGAGGAGTACGACCCGTGGGACGCCGCGCACCGCACCGCCGGGCCGCAGTACCCCGGCTCCACGATGTGCTCGGCGTTCCGTACCTTCCAGGGCTGGACCGCCCTGTCGGACATGGACCACGATCAGGGCGTGCTGCACACGGTCCCGATCCCGGAGGCGATGGCGTATCTGATGCTGCGTCCGCTGCTGCCGGACGTGCCGGAGGACGACATGTGCGGGGTCACCACCAACCAGGTCTTCCCCGCGACGGAGAAGTGGCACCCGCTGCTGCTGGAGGCACTCACCGGCATCCCGGACGTCCGGGCGGGCGACTCCGTGTGGTGGCACTGCGACATGATCCACAGCGTCGCCCCGGTCACCGCCCAGCAGGGCTGGGGCAACGTCATGTACATCCCCGCCGCCCCCTGGTGCCCTCGCAACGAGCGGTACGCGGCCGAGGTCCGGCAGGCCTTCCGCACCGGCTCCAGCCCCGCCGACTTCCCCGAAGAACACTACGAACGCACCTGGCACGGCCGCTTCACACCGGACCGGCTCAACGCGACGGGCCGCCGCGGACTGGCGCTCGACAGTGCTGCTCGCTGACGGCTCGAGCCGCATCGCGCTGCGGCCCCTGCGCTACCGGTTCCCGGGGGACTCCGGCGACACCTTCGACGACAACTGGCTCGTCGTGGCAGCCGAGGTGACGACACCTGAAGGCGCGTGGTCCTTCACCGATCCGTGCCTGCTGACGGACGAGGCCCGGGGAGCTGTCCGGCTGGCTGCGTGCGGTCGCCGCCGGCCGGGTCGCGGGCACCGACCTGACTCCGGACCCGGACGGCGGCCTCGAACCGGGACTGGCCTTCCTCGAACCGGACCTCGCCTTCGGCCAGGTCCGGTGGCGGGACGGCAAAGGCCTCCTGCGGGTCCACCTGTCGCTGACGGCCGTGCCGCCATGGCGGCGGGACGAGGAGGACCTGGAGGTGTACCGGTACGGGATCGAGGTCGCGACGGACCGGGCAGCGGTGCTCCGGGCGGCGGAGGAATGGGAGCAGCTGCTCCTCCCCTTCCCCGAGCGGTAGGAGCGCCGCTCCGTGCAGTGGTGGGCCGCGGTCAGCTGTTCGCCCGGGACCAGAGGTCGGTGCGGGCGCGGTGGATCGCTTGGGTGAGGGCGCCCTGGAGGGAGGCGTGTTCGGCGAGGGTGCCGGTGCGGACGTGCGGGGGCAGGGGGGCGAGGTCGGCGACGGTGTCGCGGACCGGTTCGAGGAGCGCGGGGTGGGCGCCGATGGGGCCGCCGAGGAGGACCAGTTCGGGGTCGACGACCGCGCAGACGGCGGCGACGGCCTCGCCGATGGTGCGGCCCTCGCGGGCCACCACGGCCCGGGCCGCCGCGTCGCCCCCTGCCGCCCGGTCCAGGATCGTGCGGGCCGCCTCGACGGCCGCCGCACCGCCGGGCCCCGGCTCCCCGGCGGTGGCGAAGCCCTCGGCGACCGCGCGGGCGAAGCCGTGGCGGTCACCGGCCCGGCCGGGGCTTCCGCCGAGGTAGCCGATCTCGCCGGCCATGCCGCGGGCCCCGCGCACCAGCTCGTCCCCGATCACCAGCCCCATGCCCATCCCCGCGCCGATGTGGACGTACGCACAGCTGGCGGCCTCCCGTGCCGCGCCGTGCCAACGCTCCGCGAGGGCCGCGAGGTTGATGTCGTTCTCGACCAGCAGCGGCGCGTCGGTGACGCCGGCCAGCGCCGACCGGGGCCGGAACAGCCCGGCGGGATGCGGCGTCTCCGGCAGTGCGACCACCGCGGAGGTCTCCGGGTCGACCGGGTTCGCCAGGGAGAGCCCCACCGCGAGCAGCGGGCCCCGCGCGTCACCGCCGCGGGCCAGCGCCTCGCGCACCATCGTGCGCAGCTGCTCGGCCGCGTCCTCGGGCCGGCCCGATCCGGCCGGCGGCGCCGCGGTCTCGTGGAAGGGCGTGCCGAACAGGTCGGCGGCGGTCAGCCGTACCTCGGTGGAGTCCAGTGCGACGGCGAGGACGAAGCCGGCGTCGGCGGCCACCTTGTAGTACGTACCGACCCGGCCCTGCCGGCCCGTCTGGGCGCCGGCCGGCAGCAACAGGCCCGCGCCCTCCAGGCGGCGCACCGCCTCGGAGACGGTCGGCTTGGAGATGCCGGTCGCCTGGGCGATCTCGGCTCGGGTGATGGGCGCCCGCTCGAACACCGTGTCCAGGACGATCTGGTCGGTGAGTTCGCGCAGCAGCGTCATGCTCGGCAGTGCGGCGCGGCCGAGCCCGCCGACCCCTCTGCGGTATGTCATGCCACCCTCGTCCGCCGCGCGCCGATGCTGCCGCCGCTCAGCCTATCGGCAGCGGATCGCCGAGGGCGCGCGCCTGACCTGGGGCGGGCCCGAGGTCCCCGGCGCCCCGAGGGCCCGCCGCCCCACTGCCGGGCCGTGTGACAGCTGCGGTTACCGTGACGGTATGGAACTCATAGGTGAGATAGCCGCCGACCGTCCCCTGCTCGTCCTCGCCCTCAAGGAAGAGGCGCAGTTCCTCGGGGCCGATCACCCGGTCCTGCTCACCGGCATGGGGAAGGTCAACGCGGCGACCGCGCTCGCCACCGTACTGGCGCGCGGCACCCGCCCCTCGGGCATCGTCAACCTCGGCACCGCAGGCGCACTCCGCCCCGGCCTGCGCGGCACCCATGTCATCAGCTCCGTGATCCAGCACGACCTGGACAGCGAACTGCTGGCCACGCTGACCGGCGAGGTCACCGGTGCGCCGCTGGACCTGGCCGACCTCGGCGGCCCCGTGCTGGCCACCGGCGATTCGTTCATCGCCGACGACGCGGCCCGCGACCGGCTGGCGGCCCGGGCCGCGCTGGTGGACATGGAGGGGTACGCGCTGGCGCACGTCGCGCAGGAGGCGGGCGTGCCGATACGGCTCGCCAAGCACGTCAGCGACGAGGCGGGGGACGGCGCCGACCGGACCTGGCAGGAGACGCTGACGGCCTGCGCCCGCGAGCTGGCCGCCTGGGTCGCGGCGAACGTGCCCGCACGGGCCTGAGGCACCCGCGAACTTCCGAGGCGCCACGGCGGCCGGCCGTGAGCCAAGACTGCGGGCTGTGACTGCGGGTTTCACCTGCCGGCTGCGACTGTGACGAAGGCTACACCGGGAAACGGATGGTGGCTCCGCTTCGCGGTGTTCGGAACAGCGGAACGTCCGCCCGTCCGCGGCGTTCGCACCGCTTTCCGACCGAGGAGAACCACGTGACATCCAGCGACACCACCGCCCGTGCGGCTCAGGTACTCTCCCGCCCCTTCTCGCTGGGCGGGCTCACCGTGCCCAACCGCATCGCCATGGCGCCGATGACCCGTGAGTTCTCCCCAGGCGGCGTGCCCGGCGCCGATGTCGCGGACTACTACGCGCGCCGGGCCGCCGGCGGCGTCGGCCTGATCATCACCGAGGGCACCTACGTCGACCACCCGGCCGCCGGTACCAGCGGCAAGGTCCCCCGCTTCCACGGCGACGACGCGCTCGACGGCTGGCAGCGCGTCGTGGAAAAGGTGCACGCGGCGGGCGGCACGATCATGCCGCAGCTGTGGCACGTGGGCATGGCCCGGGAAGCGGGCGCGCCGCCCTTCCCGGACGCCCCGCCGTCCGGCCCCTCGGGTCTCGCCATCGACGGCACGCCGGCCGGGCACGCCATGACGCTGCAGGACCTGGACGACGTCATCGCGGCGTTCGCCAAGGCCGCTGCCGAGGCCGAGCGCATCGGCTTCGACGGGATCGAGCTGCACGGCGCGCACGGTTACCTCATCGACCAGTTCCTGTGGGCGCAGACCAACCAGCGCACCGACGCCTACGGCGGCGACACGGTGGCGCGCACCCGCTTCGCGGCGGAGATCGTCGCGGCCTGCCGGGCGGCCGTCTCGGCGGACTTCCCGATCCTCTTCCGGATGTCGCAGTGGAAGATGAACAACTACCAGGCGCGGCTCGCCGAGACCCCGGAGGAGCTGGACGCCGTCCTCGCGCCGCTCACCGCGGCCGGCGTGAGCTCCTTCCACGCCTCGACGCGCCGCTACTGGCTGCCGGAGTTCGAGGACTCCGACCTCAACCTCGCGGGCTGGGTGAAGAAGCTCTCCGGCCTGCCGACGGTCAGCGTCGGATCCGTCGGCCTCGACAGCGAGTTCATCCAGGCGTTCCAGGGCAAGCAGGCCGGTGTCGCCGGCATCGAGCGGTTGCTGGACCGCATGGAGCGCGACGAGTTCGACCTCATCGCCGTCGGCCGGGCGCTGCTCGGCGACCCGGAGTGGGCCGCCAAGATCTTCGAGGGCCGCACCGGTGAACTCGTCCCGTTCGACGCCTCGATGCTGCGCACGCTCAGCTGACGGCCCGTCCGCCCGCCTCGTCCGCCCGCCGGATCACCGCCTCACGATCGGTGATCCGGCGAGCGCCGGCAGTGATGCCAGCAGGTGACGGCGGGCCCGGTGGCCCTCGGCGGTGGGCCACAGCGGATAGACGTGGATCTGGCCCGCCGCCTCGGCGTAGTCCACCTCGACACCCTCGGCCGTCGCCAGGTCGCGGAAGCGGCGGGCGTCGGCGGTGAGGATGTCGCGGGTACCGGCGAACACCGTCGTACGGGGCAGCCCGGCCCGGCTCCCCCGTAGCGGGCCCACCCAGGGGTGCGCGAGGCCCAGTTCGCCGGCCCGGAGCGAGCCGCAGTAGCGCAGCGCCTCCACGCCCAGCATGGGGTCGTACGGTTGCAGGTCCGCGATGCCCGGGGAGTCCATCACGGCGTCCAGCCAGGGCGAGATCAGCACCAGCTCGTCCGGCAGGGTGCCGCCGGTGTCCCGCAGCCGCTGCGCCGGCTTCACGGCCAGCCCACCGCCGGCCGAGTCGCCCATGAAGACGGTGGGCAGCGAGCCGTCGGCGGTGAGCCGGCCCGCCAGCGCGGTCAGGTCGGGGACGACGGCCGAAGCCGTGCCGCGCGGCGCCAGCGGGTGGACCGCGACGGTCACCCGAGCCGCCCCTTCGGTCACCAACTGCTCGATCAGGTGCCAGTGGTTGCCGCCGATCTCCTCGATGTAGGCACCGCCGTGCAGAGACAGAATCTGTACGCGCGCGGCGCCGTCCCGCGGGGCGACCTCCGCACCTCTTCCAGGTCGCGGTACCCCATCTTGTGCCCCAACGCCGACGCGACGAGCAGCAGGGCCCGGCTGCTCGAGCTGGGCACGGCACCCACCTCCCTCTCCACGCTTTCCTCGCGGTTCATTGCGCGTCCCTGTGCACACACGCGTTCCACCCGACGCGGATCGGAAACGGGCCGGTACGGGTCACGGCGACCGGCCCCTCCCGCGCGCGATAGCGTCAGGACCGGACAGAAGGGCTGGTGGTGTGCGTGACGACGCTTTCCGTGACAGGGCATATGGATCTCACCGAGGCGAGCGCCGGGCCGGTGCGGGAGGGGCTGCGCGCGCTGCTCCTACGGCACGGCGGGGACGGGCTGGTCGGGGTGTCCTGTATTGCGGAAGGGGCGGACTCGCTCTTCGCCGATGAGGTGCTGCGGGCCGGCGGGCGGCTCGTCGTCGTCCTGCCCTCCCGCGACTACCGGCAGGCCGCGGTGTCCCCCGCCCACGCCCCGTTCTTCGACCGGCTGCTGGCGGCGGCCGGTGAGGTGTGCGTGATGCCGTACGAGACGGCGGGCCGCGCCGCGTACGAGGCGGCGAACGCGGCCGTACTGGACCGGGCGGACCGGCTGGTGGCCGTGTGGAACGGCGAGCCGCCGACCGGCAAGGGCGGCGGGACCGCCGATGTGGTGCAGGAGGCCCGTGCCCGCGGGATCGCGGTGGACGTCGTCTGGCCGGCCGGCGCGGCACGCAAGGGCTGAGGCCCGCGGCGTCCGGTCGCGGCCGGGGTCACGACTCCGGGGCGGGCGGCCGGTAGTCCTCGGCCAGCCCCATCCTGGCCATCAATTCCTGCATCAGCAGCTCGAACATCGGCTCCTGGCCGCCCGGTACGAGGGGCGCGAAGTGGTCGAACACCTCCAGTGCCACCTGGCCGTAGATCGACCGCCAGCAGGAGAGCATCACGACCAGGGCGCCCAGCGGCATGTCGACGCCGGTGGCGGCGCGGTAGGCCGCCATCTGCCGCCGCAGCGCGGGGGCGAGTTCGCCGTCGGCGAGGATCGGGTAGGGGCGGGCGGCCCAGAACTGCATGAACACCCGCCCCCAGACACCGGCGAGTTCCCGTACCCATTCACTGGTCAGGTCGCCGTGCGCGTCGCCCGCCGCCGTCGTCGGCGTGCCGAACAGCAGGCTGAATTCCTGGCGGTGGGCCAGGGACCACCGCCGGAACACCCGGGACGGGGCGATCATCCGGGCCGCGTAGTCGGTCTGTTCCTCGGCGTCCACCGCGGCCCGCAGTTCACCCGTCAGCTCGGTGACGATGTCGCGGGCGGTGTGCCGGACGATGTCGGCCAGGTCGTCGAAGTGCCGGTACAGCGCGGCGGGCGTGACACCGACGCGGCGGGCGATCTCGGCGAGCGAGAGGGCCTCCACCCCGTCCTTGGTGATGATCTCGCGCGCGACGGCCCGTACGTCCTCGGACATCTGCGCGCGAAGTCGGTCGCGTCGGGTGGGGGTGCGCAACGGGCCGTGCCTTCCTCTGCCTCGGGTCTCCTCGAAGGGCGTCTCAGGGGCGACGATATGCGGTCCCGCGCGGGCGGGGTGGGCCCGGGATCGTCATCCGGCCCACCCCAAGGGCTCTTACCGGCGGAATTCCGTCACGTCGCCGCGGGGACGCCGTCGAGATCGCCGTCGTCGGCGGCGGGATCATCGGCCACGACGTCCGGCAGCTCGGCCAGATCCCGCACCTTCACCTCATGGAACGGCGGGTTCTTGCGCGAGGGATGCACCTGGATCACCTCGACCGGGAGCGTGTCCCCCTCGGCGAGCAGCCGGGAATTCATCCGCGTACGCAATTCCGGTGTCATGCGGGAGCAGTGCAGGAATGCGGCGAGCGGAAGGTTCGGCCAGTCCTGGAGCGTCATGAGGACGTAGCCGCCGCCCCCGCCGGACTGTTCGGGAACGACCCTGGTCACGGTTCCGACCTGCCGGTCGCCGTAGCGCGGGTAGGTGTCGGCGGCGGGCCGGCCGGCGGGTGGCGCGGGCTGCCGCGAGAGCGCGAGGTGAATGCGCTGGCGGTCCGCGTCGACGCCGGTGACCACCGCTTCGACCTCCATGCCCAGTTGCAGATCGGCGGCGCGGGTCTGGGCGCCGGGCAGCAGACCGTTCACGCCGTGCGCGACCGCGATATAGGCGCCGGCCGGTTTGATGTCCACCACGCGCCCGACGAACACATGTCCCTTCGGATAGGAATTCTGCAGATCCGGCCAGGGATTGCGCTGGTTCACCCGCTGGGAGAAGCGCGGCCGGCCGTCCGCCTCGGTGACGAATGTGCCGGAGACCTCGCGCCCGACCGGGTACCGCTTCGACATGTCCACGGGTACGTCCCGCAGATAGTCGACGTCCTGCTTGTGCATTTCGGCGATCCGGCCGGTGCGGGCCCCCTTGACGATGACGTGGTCCCGGTCCGCGATGAGCACTTCGGCACGGTCCTGTTCGGCGTGCCCCTCCAGTGGTTTGAGGGTCATCTCCGTGCCGACCGGCTCCGCCAGCGCCTGCCGGATATGCGCCTTGAGGTCCTGCATCATCCGCGGAATCCCGGTGCCGTCGAACGAGTACTGAATGGGCCGCAGCAGCCCCGTCACGTCCGTGGGCACGTCCCGCTCGATGTCCTGGGCGAGGACGATCATCCGCTTGTGCAGGCACATCGCCCAGCCGAATTCCAGTGCCACGTCGGCGGAGCGGGTCGAGAAGTCGATGACGACGACGCCCGCCTGTTGGATTCCCCGCCAGGCCGACTCCAGCACGCCCTGGCTCGTGCCGAAGATGCTGTCCGCACGGCACGGGGTGAGATCGAGATCGCGGACCGCCGCGGCGTAGGCGTTGTCGTACAGGTCGTCGTAGTCCCGTTCCGGGCCGCCGGCGGCCGACTTGCGGCCGTAAGGCATCGCGAAGAACACGATGTTGTCGTCGGGGCGGTCCGTTCTCTCGATCTTGATTTTGTCCACCGTGCGTCCCCCTTGGCGCAGTAACCGTGAACAACAAAGTAATGCTGCTTTACCTTCACGGGAATACTCGCGCCTGACGTCTTTTCAGGGGCGCACGGTGGACACGGAGCTCGTCAGTTCTTCCCGGCGGCGGGCTCTTCCGCGTGCGTGTCCTCCGGGAGCGTCACCAGCCAGTGGGTTTCCTGGCGGGGGCGGAGGTAGCAGGCCCAGTACAGGGTGGCGACGGCCATGATGCCGCCGGTCCACAGCAGGTACTGCGTCTCCTGCTGCGTGAGGATGTAGACCAGGACCACGATCAGCAGCAGCGGCACCGCCGGCCAGAGCGGCATCCGCCAGGCCGCGGCCTTCTTGTGCGCGCCGCGCCGGGACGCCAGCGCCGCGATCGCGACGAGCAGGTACATACCCGAGACGGAGACGCCGGTCACGCCGTAGAGCGTGTCGAGGTTGACGAAGCAGAGCGCGGCGCCGGGGATGCCGACGACCAGGGTCGCGACCCACGGGGAGCCGAAGCGGCCGAGCTTGGACAGCGCGTTGTTGACCGGCTGGGGCCAGGCCTTGTCGCGGGCGGAGGCGAACAGCACCCGGGAGTTCTGGATGACCATGACAATTCCGGCGTTGATGATGGCCAGGGCGACACAGAGGCTGACGAAGGTGCCGACGGCCGAGTTGCTCCACGCGATGACCATGGTGCTGATGTCACCGGAGGTCAGCGCCTGAAGGCTCGGGGCGCCGAGGGTGATGGCGATGACCGGTACGAGGATGACGGCGGCGGAGATGGCCAGCGTGGCCAGCACGGTGCGGGCGACGCTGCGGCGCGGGTCCTCCAGCTCCTCGGAGAGGTAGACCGCGGTGGAGAAGCCCTGGGTGACGAAGAGGGCGATGGCCAGCCCGGAGACGACGAGCAGGCCGGTGACCGGGCCGGGAACGCCACCGGGGCCTGCGACCGCGCCGTGCAGGAGCGCGGAACCGCCGCGCTCGGTGTGCGCGAAGCCGAGTACCGCGACGACTCCCGCGGCGATGACCTCCAGGACCAGGAAGACGCCGGTGATCCAGGCGTTGGCGCGCAGGTCCAGCAGGCCGGCGAGGGTGGCCAGGAGCATCACGGCGGCGCCGGCGACGGGTGCGGGAACGTGCACCACGGGGGCGAGGTAGTCGGCGGTGCCCATGGCGATCACCGGCGGCACGATCATCACGACCAGCAGCGACAGGACGAACACCAGCCAGCCGGCCAGCCGCCCGGTCAGCGTCGAGACCATGGCGTACTCGCCGCCGGCGCTCGGTATCAGGGTGCCCAGCTCCGAGTAGCAGAAGGCCACCGCGATGCAGAGCACGGAGCCGATCGCGATGGTCAGGGCTGTGGCGGTGCCCAGGTCGGCGAAGAGGTCCGGCACCACGACGAAGAGCGTGGAGGCGGGCGTGACGCAGGACAGCGTCAGCAGGGTGCCACCCACGACGCCGATCGAGCGCTTGAGGGTACGCGCGCCGTCAGGGGCGGGACCGTCGCCGGGGCGTGCGTCGACGCCGGGAGCGTCGGGGGCGGCGGTGGCCGCGGTGTCGTCTGCGGGTGGCTGGCTGAGGGTGTCGGTCATGGAGCGGTTCCGATCGACTGGGTGCGGCAGGTGCTGTGCGGGAGCGGTATCGCCTCCGTGGACGGCTGTGTCGTGCTTCGCTGTGCTCCCGGCGCACATGGAAGCCCGACTGGATCCGGAGCGTCAAGGCGTGATTACCTACGGAATTCGTCGCCAATTGCTCCTATGGATGCGCTTTCCACACATCGCGACAGCGGCTGACGCTTGAGTCGTCCACACCGGAACCGCGCGAGAACCTTTTAATAACAGGTTGAAGCAACAAGAACTCCTGGGATACGCAGGAGAAAGCCGCTCCTCACCGGCCCTGTCTCACGCGCCGACGCAGCACTACGGGAACCGCAGAGCGGTCGCCTCGATCATTTTCCCTGGTCAGGGACGTTTCCTACGCATGGCCATGACCGCGCCGTCCGGACGGCGCGGTCATGGTGGGGGTGTGCGTCAGGAGATGCCGCTCAGCTTGGAGCGGACCTCCTCCATGATCTTGGCGGGGAGGGTGGCATAGCCCTGGAAGGAGAGTTCCCGCTGGCCCTCCAGGCCGGCCGTGTAGGCGAGGAACGCCTTGGTGGCCGGCCAGGTCGCAGCCTTGTTGCCCTTGTCGCAGACGATCTCGTACGTGACCATCGCGATCGGGTAGGCACCGGCGGCCTTGGTCGTGTGGTCGAGACGGAGGACCAGGTCACCCTGGGACCCCTTGGTCCGCGCACCGGCGAGCGCCTTGGAGGCGTTGACGACGGTGGCTTCGACCGGCGTGGCGGCCCCCGTGTCGATCGCGGCGGTGGGGAGGGACCGCTGGATCGCGTAGGCGAGTTCGACGTACCCGATGGCGCCGCGGGTCTGCTTTACCTCGTCGGCCAGCTCCGACGACCCCCCGGCGGCGGTGCCGCCCTCGGCCGGCCAGCGCTGACCCGGCGGGTGGGGCCAGGCGCTCGGCGCCGCGGCGTGCAGATAGGCGGTGAAGTTGTCGGTCGTGCCGGACTCGCCGGAGCGGTGCACCGTCTTGATGGCGGTGGCGGGCAGATCGGCCTTCGGGTTCAGCCGGGCGATCGCCGAGTCGTTCCACTTGGTGATCCGCCCGTCGAAGATTCGGGCGAGGGTGCCGGCGTCCAGTACGAGCTTGTCGACGCCCGGCAGGTTGTACCCGAGCGCGATGGGGCCGCCGAGCATCGGCAGGTGGACGGCGCGGCCGCCGTCCTTGCACGTCTTCTTCGAAGTGGCCACCTGCGCGGGCCGCAGCGCGGCGTCCGAGCCCGCGAAGGCGGTACGGCCCTTCAGGAAGTCCCTCTGCCCGGCGCCCGAGCCGGTGTCCTCGTAGTCGATCCGTGTCCCCCGGCACGCCTTCTGGTAGCTCTTGGTCCAGGACCGCATCGCGTTGTGCTGCGCGGTCGAGCCGGAAGCCTTCACCGTCGCCTTCTTGCCGCACCTCACCCCGCCCCCGGGCGACGCGGTGCGGGAGCCGGAGGCGGTCGCCTTCCCGGACGCGGAGGACCCGCCGGACTCCGGCGAGTCGTCCGAGCCGCAGGACGTAAGGGCCAGTACGCCCGAAAGTGCCACCACTCCGGCGGCCAGGGGGCGCAGGCCCCGTTGTCGCTGTGCGGTCACGGTCGACCACTCCTCAGGGTTTCGGCACGGGGGCACGCACGAGATCTCTGTACCCCCACGCGGCGCCGGTGCCCGGCGGGTGGCGGAGGCTTCACCCGCACGCCATGCTCCCTGAGGAGGCCGTGCCCGGATCTTGACATTCGCGGGGGCCGGAAGCAGCATTTCCGGTACAAGTGAACAACAGTTCACTATACGAACATGCGACCTCCCGGGGTGGCCTTCTGCCCTTGGCCCTCCCCCGCTTCCGCCTCCCGCCAGCGACAAAGGATCATTGACCCCATGGCCACCACGCGTGAACTGTTCATCGGCGGCAAGGACGTGCCCGCCGCCTCCGGACGCATCGCCGAGGACATCAGCCCCTTCACCGGCGAGGTGTACGCCACCGTCGCCGCCGGCGGGCCCGAGGACATCACGCGGGCCGTGGACGCCGCGGACGCCGCCTTCCCCGAGTGGGCCGCGCTCGCCCCGTTCGCCCGGCGCGCCATCTTCCTCAAGGCCGCCGACCTGCTCGACGCCAAGGGGGAGCAGGCCGCTGAGCTGATGGCGCTGGAGGTCGGCGGGACGGCACCCTGGGCGCACTTCAACGTCGCGCTCGCGGCCAACGTGCTGCGCGAGGCCGCCGCCGCGATCACCGCGCCGCGCGGTGAGGTGCTCAGTTCCCAGGACACCGGCGCGCTGGGCATGGCGATCCGCGAACCGCTCGGCGTCGTCGCGGCGTTCGCGCCCTGGAACGCGCCGCTGATCCTCGGCGTACGCGCCGTCGCCGCGCCGCTCGCCGCCGGCAACACCGTGGTGGTGAAGCCGAGCGAGGACGCGCCGCTGGCCTGCGGCCTGTTCGTCGCCGACGTGCTGCGCGAGGCGGGGCTCCCGGACGGCGTGCTGAACGTGGTCACCAACGCGCCGGAGGACGCCGCCGAGGTCGCCGAGGCACTGATCGCCGACGCGCGCGTACGGGCCGTCAACTTCACCGGCTCGACCGGCGTCGGCCGCATCATCGGCACCCAGGCGGCGCGCCACCTCAAGCCCGCCGTGCTGGAGCTGGGCGGCAAGAACGCCATTCTCGTGCTGGACGACGCGGACGTGGACTACGCGGTCGACGCGGTCACGTTCGGCGTCTTCATGAACGCGGGGCAGATCTGCATGTCCGGCGACCGGATCCTGGTGCACGAGAGCCTGGCCGAGGAGTTCACCCGCAAGTTCACGGCGAAGGTCGCCGAGCTGCCGACGGGTGACCCGCGCGACCCGCGCACGGTGGTCGGGCCGCTGGTCAGCGCCACCGCTGCGCAGCGGGTCGCGGCGCTGGTGAAGGACGCGGTGGACAAGGGCGCGACGGTGCTGACGGGCGGCGGCGCGCCGGACGGCGCGGTGCACCCGGCGACCGTGCTGACCGGCGTCACCAAGGACATGGACCTCTACTACGGCGAGGCCTTCGGGCCGGTCTGCGTGGTCGAGACGTTCGCCGACGACGCGACCGCCATCGACCTGGCCAACGACACCGACAACGGCCTGACCTGCGGCGTGATCACCGAGAACGCGACCCACGGGCTGGCCGTCGCGCGCCGCATCCGTACCGGCATCGTGCACGTCAACGACCAGTCCGTCGGCGACGAGCCGCAGGCGCCGTTCGGCGGCGTCAAGGACTCCGGGTACGGCCGGTTCGGCGGCCGCTGGGGCATCGAGGCGTTCTCCAGCACCCGCTGGGTCACGGTGGCGACCCAGCAGGCGCACTACCCGTTCTGAGCGGGCGGCCGGCATCCGCGGGGCTCAGCTCCGCAGGTGCCGGTCCAGGAACGACACCACCGTGCCCCAGGTCGGGGTGGCCGGGCGGGGCTTCGTACGGTGCCCCGCCCGCGTGCTCTCCTCCCGGGCGTCCCGGCGGGTGGGCGGGTCGCTCAGCATCTCCAGGTACGTGCCGTGCGCGGCGTGCGGGAAGGTCAGCAAGCGGGCCTCGGCGCCCGCCGCCGCCAGCGCGTCGTACAGCAGCCTGGACTGGTGGTACGGCACAAAGGTGTCCTGCTCGCCGTGGAGGATCAGGAAGGGCGGGACGGCCCGCCGGCCGCTCACGTAGGTGAGCGGGTTCGCCGCCGCGGCCTTCTCGGGGGCGCACTCGGGCAGCGGGCAGCCGAGCAGCAGGGATTCCGGGGACTTCGGGTCGGCGTGACAGGCGGTCAGGCCGAATGCCTCGTTGAACGGCGCGCAGCCGTCCAGCATGTGCGCGTCCATCTGCAGCAGATCGCTCGGCGCGTAGAACGGTACGGCCGCCCGTACCGCGCTGGACGGGCCGGTCACGCCCACGTCACCCTCCAGTTCCGGTACGTCGCCGGTCACGGCGGCCATCGTGGTGGCCCAGCCGCCGGAGGACTCCCCCATGATGGCGATGCGGTCCGGGTCCAGGCGGTACTCGGCGGCGTGCGCGCGCAGCCAGCGGATCGCCGCCTTGATGTCGTGGAGCTGGGCCGGGAAGCGGGCCTGGGAGCTGGCGCGGACGGCGACGCCGGCCACGGCGTAGCCGTGCGGGTTCAGCCGGGCTGCGACCCGGTCGGCGCCGTCACGGCCGTTGTCGGCGAGCCAGCCCGAGCCGTGGGTGAAGACCACCAGCGGTGCCGGGCGGCCGGCCCGGGGGACGTAGAGGTCGAGCAGGTGCCCCTGGGTGCCGGCGGGTTCGGCGGGCGCGTAGGCCAGGTCCTTGGTGACGTGGACGGGGCGGCCGCGGCCGGCCGCCGCCGCGGGCGGGCCGGCGGCGGCCGCCAGGACGGCGAGCCCTGCCGTGAGGAGCGCGAGCTGTCGGAGCACGGTGCGTTCCTTTCCGGTGACGGGGCGTCGGGCCGCCGGTCCGGGGCCGGCCTCAGGCTTCGGGGGCGGCGGTCGGCCGGGCGGCCTTCGGGGCGGTGCCGTCGAGGGGCGTGGTTCCGGTGGTTCCCCGGCTGCGGCGGGCGAGCGGGACCAGGGCGATGGCTGCGGCGCCGGCCAGGCCGGCCAGTGCGAAGGCGGTGAAGCCCCAGGACTGGCTGCCGGTGGCGGCGAGGGCGCCGATGAGCCAGGGGCCGAAAGCGGCGCCCGTCCGGCCGACGCCGGTGACCATGCCGAGCCCGGCGGCGCGCTCGCTGTCGCGGTAGACGGTGTCGGTGACGGCGTAGACCATGACCTGGGCGCTGAAGAGCCAGACGCCGGTGAGGGCGACGACGGCGTAGGTGACGCCGAGCGGCAGCTGGGACTTGAGGAGCAGCGCACCGGCCGCGGTGAGCGCGAACCAGAGTGCGGAGATCCGTACGGCGCCGAAGCGGTCGGCGGCGCGGCCCGCGACGAACATGCCGACGATGCCGCCGCCGTTGATGACCATCAGGAAGGTGACGGAGGAGCTGAGGCCGTAGCCGGAGGCGCGCATCATCTCGGGCAGCCAGGTGGACACGCCGTACACCAGGAGCAGCCCGCAGAAGGAGGCCAGCCACAGCAGGAGAGTGGCCCAGCGGGACTCGGGGGCGAAGAGGGCGCGGACGGCGGCCAGTCGGCCCCTGGCCCCGGCGGCCGGCGCCTGGACGGGGGTGGGGCGGGGCAGGCCGTAGCGGTCGGCGACGGCGTCGGCACGAGTGCGGTCACCGCGCGCGAGGAGCACGCCGGGCGATTCGGGGAGGTACTTCAGCAGCAGGGGCACGGCGATGACGGCGGGGAGGACGCCGGCCCAGAAGACGGCGCGCCAGCCGGCGGCGGGGGCGAGGCCGAGCCCGATGCCGGTCGCCGCCATGCCGCCCGCGTGGTACGAGGACATCAGCAGGCCGGTGGTGAGCGCGGCGCGGCCGGGCGGCGCGAACTCCAGCACCATCGCGAGGGCGAGCGGGGTGAGGCCGCCGAGGCCGAGGCCCGCGATGAACCGGCCCGCGCCGAAAATGTCCGGGCCGGTGGCGACGGAGCATACGGCGGAGCCGAGGGAGAAGAGCAGGACGCTGGCGACGAGGGTGGCGCGGCGGCCGAGCCAGTCGGTGATGTTGCCGGCGGCGAGCGCGCCGAAGAACATGCCGAAGGCGGTCCAGCTGCCGATCGTGCCCGCGCTCGCCGGGGTCAGGCCGAGGCCGGGGTCGTCGAGCATGTGCGGCATGACGGCGCCGTAGATGTTGACGTCCATCCCGTCGAAGAAGACCGCCAGCCAGCACAGGGCCAGGACCGGGAAGACCGTGCGGAAGGTGTGCGGCGGGCGGTCGCCGGCCAGGTGGTCCGGCGTGCCGGAGGAAGTCATGGGTGTCCCTGAAGTCTGTGGGGGTGCAACTCATGCGGCTCTGTTCGCCTGGTGAAATCTGATTCACCAAGTGGGTGGCATGAGTGTCAGGGCCCGCCCGGCGGCTGTCAATGGCTGGGCGTGAGCAGTCCGGTGACCATGTCGCGCAGCCACTCCACCGCCGGCGCCGGGAGCGTCCTGCGGTACGTGTGGAGCGCGACCTCGACGGTGGGAATGTCGAAGGGCAGTGTGAAGGTCCGCACCGGCGCTGCGCGGGTGAACGCGCCTACGGCCCGGCTCGGCACGACCGCCAAGTGCCCGGTACGTGCCACCAGTTCGGGCAGCACGGCGAAGTGCGGCACGTGGGCCACGATGTCGCGCGGGTGACCGAGCCGGGCCAGCACCTGGTCGGCGTCGACGTGGCCCGCCGCGGGGGCGACGGCGATGTGCCGCTCCGCCAGGTACTCCCCCGGCCCGGGCCGGTCGCCGATCCGCGGGTGATCCTTGGCGCAGAGGCCGACGTACCGCTCCTGGAAGAGCGGGTCGCGGCGGATGTCCGGCGCGTCGATGCGGGGCGTGCAGATCACCGCGTCGGCCCGGCCCCGGCGCAGTTCCTCGGCGGCAGCGGCGGAGTCCAGCGGGGTGACCTCGACGCGGCAGTGCGGCGCGCGGGTCTCCAGCTCCGCGAGCACGGCCGGGAGCAGGATCAGTTCGCCGAGGTCGGTGGCGCTGAGCCGGAACGTGCGCCGCGAGGTCGACGGGTCGAAGCTGCCCTCGTCGGAGACCGTCTCCGTGATGACCTCCAGCGCCTGGCGCAGCCGCGGGTACATCCGCCCCGCGGCCTCCGTCGGCCGCAGCCCTTCGGTGGCGCGGACGAACAGCTCGTCGCCGAAGTGCCGTCGCAGCCGCCGCAGGGCGTGGCTCGCGGAGGGCTGGGTGACAAACAGGGCCTCCGCCGTCCGTGTGACGCTGCGGGTCTCGTAGAGCAGCACGAAGGTCTTCACGAGATTGAGGTCCAGGTCCGTCACGCCGCCGACCTTAGGGCACGGCCGGCATAGACACGGTCCATGCGGACATCGATGACAGTCATTGGACCTATGGGGTGCGGCCTCCCTACCGTGCGGCAGGTCACTGCCGCAGGAGGGGAGAGCCGATGGCCACCGTGAGCGAAGCGTCGTACGAGCTGTTGAGGGCGCACGGTCTGACGACGGTCTTCGGCAATCCGGGCTCCAACGAGCTGCCGTTCCTCGCCGGGATGCCGGCGGACTTCCGTTACGTCCTCGGGCTGCACGAGGGGGCGGTGCTGGCGATGGCCGACGGGTACGCGCAGGCGCGCGGCGGTGCGGCGTTCGTGAACCTGCACGCGGCGGCGGGTACCGGCAACGCGATGGGGATGCTCACCAACGCGGTGTACGCGCACAGCCCGCTGGTGATCACCGCGGGCCAGCAGGTCCGCTCGACGGTCGGCCAGGAGGTCATGCTGGCCAACGTGGACGCGGCGGCGCTGCCGAAGCCGCTGGTGAAGTGGGCGTGCGAGCCGTCCTGCGCGGCGGACGTACCGCGCGCCCTGAGCCAGGCGATCCAGCTGGCGAACCTGCCGGCCAAGGGGCCGGTGTACGTGTCGGTGCCGTACGACGACTGGGCGCGCGAGGCACCGGAGGAGGCCCGGCATCTGACGGTGCGTCGGACGGCCGCCGCCGGTTCGCTGAGCGGTGCGCAGCTCGACGGGCTCGTCGCGGCCCTCGACGGGGCCGCGAACCCGGTGCTGGTGCTGGGCCCCGAGGTCGACGCCGAGGAGGCCAACGCCGACGCCGTGCGGCTGGCGGAGCAGCTGAGCGCACCGGTGTGGATCGCGCCCTCGGCGTCCCGCTGCCCGTTCCCCACCCGGCACCCCGCCTTCCGTGGCGTACTGCCGGCCGCCGTGCGGGGCGTGAGTGACGCGCTGGCGGGGCACGACGTGATCCTGGTGGCCGGCGCTCCGGTGTTCCGGTACCACCAGTTCGCGCCCGGCCCGTATCTCCCCGAGGGCGCGCGGCTGATCCAGCTCACCAGCGACCCGGGCGAGGCCGCGCGGGCCCCGATGGGCGAGGCGCTGGTGGGCGGGGTGCGGGACGCGCTGGCGCGGCTGGCCGGCGCGGTGACCGGCGGGCGGCGCCCGGCGCTGCCGCCGCTGCCGGACTTCCGGCCCGCGCCCGCGGCCGTGTCCGGTGACCGGCTGCATCCGGAGGAGCTGTTCGCGCTGTTGCGCCGGACCGCACCCGAGGACGCGGTGTACGTGAAGGAGTCCACCTCCACCACCGGCGCCTTCTGGGCCCAGTTGGACCTGTCCCGGCCGGGCAGCTACTTCTTCCCGGCCTCCGGCGGCCTGGGCTTCGGACTCCCGGCCGCCGTCGGCGCGCAGCTCGCGCACGACGGCCGGCAGGTGATCGGGCTGATCGGGGACGGCTCTGCGAACTACGGCATCACGGCGCTGTGGACCGCGGCCCAGTACGGCATCCCGGTCATCATCGTCATCCTCAACAACGGTACGTACGGAGCGCTGCGCTGGTTCTCCAAGGTCCTGGACTCCGGCGAGACACCGGGCATGGACGTGCCCGGCATCGACTTCGTCCAGCTCGCCGGGGGTTACGGGGTCGCCGCGACCGCGGTGCGGACCGGCGACGCCTTCGTACGCGCCCTGAAGGACGCGCTCGGCAGCCGCCGGCCCGCGGTGATCGAGGTGGCGACGGAGCTCACCGAGCCGTGAGCCCCGGCGCCCCGGGCGGACTCACGTCGTGACCGGCTCCGGAACCGGCTCCGGGGCCGGCTCCGGGGCCGTCTCCGGGGCCGGCTCCTCCTCCTTCTTCCGGGAGGCCAGCGCCTCCATGCGGGTGATCAGCGGCGGGAGCAGCGACGAACCCGCCGTCGCCGCACCGGCCGCGGACAGCGCGATCGTCCAGGCGACCGGGCCGAGCGGGGTGCAGCCGAAGAAATGGCTGAGGCCCGGGGTCTGGACGACGGCCGCGAGCGCCGCCATCGAGCCCGCCGCCGACGCCACGACCGACCGGTCCCGGCCGCCGATCAGCAGCGTCTGGCCGAGTTGTGTGGCGACCAGCGCGGTGAGCGCGACCGTACGGGCGCGGGCCGGGCGGCCGGTGAGGCGTGCCGCGAGCCAGCCGGCGGCGGCGCCGGTGGCCGTGGCGAGCGCCCGCTGCGCCGTCTCGTCGGTCAGCGCCGCGCCCAGCGACGCCTCCGGCCCCTCGCGCAGGAGACGGACGGCGGCTTCGGGATGGGGCGCGCGGACGGCGAGGGCGATGGCCGGGAGCAGGTCGGTGAAGAGGTTCACCAGCAGGAGCTGACGCGCCGTCAGTGGCGAGGTGCCGGAGACGGTGGCGCCGAGGACGGTGAAGGCGATCTCACCGAGATTGCCGCCGACGAGCATGGCGAGCGCCTGGCGCACCGAGGCCCACATCGCCCGGCCCTCGATGAGCACGGCGAGGATGGTCTCCAGCCGGTCGTCGGTGACCACCAGGTCGGCGGCGGCACGCGCCGCCGGGGTGCCCCGGCCGCCGAGCGCGATGCCGACGTCGGCGATCCGGATGGCGGGCGCGTCGTTTGCGCCGTCGCCGGTCATGGCGACCGTACGGCCCAGACGCTGGAAGGCCTGGACGACACGCACCTTGTGGACCGGTGTGCCGCGGGCGACGACGCCGACGTCCGGCAGCGCCTTGTCCAGCGCGGCGTCGTCCAGTGCGTCCAGTTCGGCGCCGGTGACGACACGGTGGCCGTTGATGAGGCCGAGTTCCTTGGCGATCGACTCGGCGGTCTGCGGGTGGTCGCCGGTGATCATGACGATGTGCACGCCGGCGTCCGCGAGTTCGCGCACGGAGTCGCCCGCGGTGCTGCGTACCTGGTCGGAGAAGGCCAGGAAGCCGAGGAAGCCGAGCTTGCCGACCGCCTCGTCGGTGAGCTTCTCCTCGTCCGCCGGCTCCTTGCGCACACGGCGCTCGGCGACCGCGAGGACGCGGTGCCCCTCGGCGGCCAGCTTCTCCCCCTCGGCGAGGAGTTCCTCACGGTCGGCGGGCTCCAGCTTGCGGCCCGCCTGGCTCGTACATCGCTGGATCACCTCCTCGGGCGCGCCCTTGACCGACAGCACCCACTCCTTGCCGCTCCTGCCGAGCGCCGCATGGAAGCCACGGCTCGGCTCGAACGGCAGCTGCGCCGAGCGCTTCCAGCCGGGCGCTGACCGGGTGCGGTGCACGCCGGCCACCTCGGCGCCCGCGACCACCGCATTGTCGGTGACATGGGCCAGCGGCTGCTTGCGGCGCCGCCGCGGGGTGGCACGCAGCCCGGCCGCCAGGACGTCCTGCTGCTCGGTGCCGAGGCGTTCCAGTGCGAGGCTGCGGCCGGCCGCCGAGACGGCGGTGAGCGAGATCTGCCCATGGGTCAGGGTGCCGGTCTTGTCGAAACACAACACGTCCGTCCGGCCGACCGCCTCGATGGTGCGGGGGTCCCGGACGAGGACTCCCTGCGCCGACAGCCTCCGGGCCGCGGCCAGTTGGGCGGCCGAGACCAGGAAGGGCAGCCCCTCGGGGACGCTGGCCACCGCGAGGCCGACACCGGCGCCGACGGTCTCCCGGGCAGGACGGCCGCGCATCAGGCCCACGGCCATCAGGGTGCCGGCCGCGCCGAGCGCCACCGGCATCGTGGTGCGGGTGATCTGCGCGAGACGGCGCTCCACACCGACCGGTGCGGCGGCGCCTCGCCCGGCCTGCGCGCCGCGGCCCGCTTCGGTGGCCGCGCCGGTGGCGACGACCACGGCCCGCGCCCGGCCCGCCGCCACGGTGGTCCCCTCGTACGCCATGGACGTACGGTCGGCGAGATCGGCGGCGAGGACGGGAGCGACGTCCTTGGCCACCGGCAGCGACTCGCCGGTCAGTGCCGACTCGTCCGCCTCCAGGCCGCGGGCGGCGAGGAGCCGGCAGTCGGCGGGTACGACGTCGCCCGCGGTCAGCGCGACCACGTCGCCCGACACCAGTTCCTCGGAAGGGAGTTGACGCTCCTCGCCGTCCCTGAGCGCGGTGGCCATGACGGCGGAGCGGCGGTGCAGATCGGCGACGGCCCGGTCGGCCAGGTGCCGCTGGACACCGCCGATGCAGCCGGACAGCAGGGTGACGCCGATGATGATGTACGCGTCCAGCAGCGCACCGACGCCGGCCGACAGGGCGGCGCCGCCGAGCAGCACCGGGGTGAGCGGGTTGGCCGTTTCGGTGGCGACCGCCCGCAGCAGCGAGGGCTGCTGGACCTGATCGTCCGCCGTCCTCGTACGGCTCCGGGCCTGACGGTTGGTCAGGCCTTCCTCGGTGCCGCCGGTCATGCCCAGTACGGTGTCCGCGGTCATGGCGTGCCAGGGGCGGCGCGCCGGTATGGGGGCGCCGTTGGCGCGCAATGCCTGCGCCGCCGACCACACGCCCTGCGCCATGCCCAGCGCGGCGGCCCCGTTGACCGCGAGGAGGCTGCGCTCGGTCATACCGCGCTTCCTGCGCCCGGCGAGCGTCGTCACCGTTCCGACCACGGCCGCGGCCTGCGCCAGCCGTACGCCGCGTTGCGAGACCGGGCGTGCCGCGCCGCACGCCGCCACCAGCACGCCGATCTGCGCGAGGTCCTCCCCCACGTACACGGCGGCGCCCCATGGCAGTACCCCGTCCCGTCCGGTGACGCCGACGCCCACGTCGGCGGCTGCCAGCGCGGTGCGGTTTCCGGAGGCCAGCAGGACGCCCGAGCCGTCGCGTTGCAGGTCGCGGACGGAGGCTGCCAGCCGGTCGCCGCCGGGCACCGTGCCGTGTGCGTCGGACAGCGCGACGTGGGAAACGTGGCGGCCCGCGGTCAGGAGGGTGAGGCCGTGCCGGCGGGCCGCCATGACGAGCCCTTCGGCGGACTCGTGCAGTTCGGGCACCACGGCGACCAGTGCGCACGGCCGGCCACGATGGGCGAGCGCCAAAATGTGTTCGGCGCCGCCGCGGCGCAGCCGTTGCTCCGCCTCCCTCATCGCCTCCGTGTCCGGCCGGTCCTGCCCTTCGCGGTTCCCCGGCCGGTGGGGCGCCAGCGTCCAGTCGTCCTCCTCGTGCGCCGCCGTGGGCCGGCGGCCGTCGAACAAGCGGTACGCGGTCGCTGCGAGGTCGCCGGTGGAACGCTCCTCGTCCAGCGGTAAGAGATCCGCGAGGAGGTGATTGCCCGTCAGCAGCGCGTCGGTGTCCAGGACGACGGTGCGTACCCGGTCCAGGCGCCGCAGCGCTCCGGGGGCGGCGACCAGCGTGCCGCGTTGGGACAGGCCCCGGCCGAGGGTCCCGGCGAAGGCCTCACGGGCCGTCCAGGGCGGCTTGGGCAGGGCGGCCACGGCCGCGCTCGCCGCGGGCATCGCCTTGCGGGTCACCGCGAGGGTGCCGGTGAAGACCGTGCCCGCCACCCAGCCGGACCGCCGCGCGTACCGCTCGACCGGCCCCTCCCGCAGCGGCATCTCGCGCGGCAGATCGGGCACCACGGCGGCGCGTGCGTGCTGCTCGGTCTCGGTGACGCGCGGTTCCGCCGCTTCCCACGCCTCGCGGTGGGCGACCGTCTCGGCCAGCCGCAGGGCGTGCCGTGCGGTGTCCACGCCCAGTCCGGCGAAGCCTCCGGAGCCGGCCTGGGCGAGCGCGCTCAGCCCGGCGAGCACCACGTCGACGTTGCGGGGACCCACCACGGCCGTGACCCTGCGGCGCAGCGACGGCTGGGTGTCGACGAGGCTGACCAGTGCGGAGAGCCCGGCCGGCAGCGGAGTGTGCTGCGAGAGCCGGGCGGCGGTGGCGACCGGCACCGCGACTGCCTGCAGGGCGAGGGAGAGGGCGGCGCGCCGGATGTCGCCTGGCGCCGCCGGGTGTTCGGGCAGCGGGCCGGTCAGCCCCTGCTCCTCCTCGACGGCCTCTACCGTTTCGGCCAGTGCCTGTGCCGTGGTGAGGTCGGCGGCGCTCCCGGCCTCCAGCGCCACCACTACGTGCCCCAGTACGGCGTTGGCCGCGGCCCACCGGACGGCGGGCAGGGCGGCCAGCCGCTGTTCGAGGGCGGCCGTCGCCGCCGGTGCCGTTGTTCCGTCCGCCTCCTGCAGTCCGCGTACCGCGATGTGTGCCTGCTCGCCGATGATCCGCGTGCGTGGTCGCGCCGGCGCGCCGAGCGCGCTCACCGCGGTCCGCGCCACCGTCCGCGCGATGCCGATCCCCGGAACCTTCACCGTCCGCCACCCGCCTCCTGGCACCCGGTCCCCCGAAGCCAGTGCCCGCCCGCTTCGATCCGATGCCCCGTCGCGTCCTCGACGCGCGAGAATGGAGTACGCACAGCACACCGTACTCGGGCCAAACAAGGAGTTGGGATGCCCAGTACAGCTGAAAGCACGCGGAAAACCGCTGCGAAACGGACGGCACCGCAAGAGCCCACCGAGGAAACGCACATTCACCGCAGCAAGCAGGGCTTGAGCGTGCATACCCTCGATGTCCGCGCACCGCTGCACGTCCCGTACTTCACGCCCGGGGACGTGGTGAACAACGCGCGGACGGCGACCGAGTGGCTGCCGCCCCTGCCGCCTGCCAGGGAACTCTGGTACTACGGCGGCCTGGGCGCGCTCGCCGTCGCGGGCGCGCTGGAGTGGCCGGTCGCGCTCGCCGTCGGCGGCGCCACTGTCCTGTTGCGGCGCTCCGGACAGCAGGAATCGGCCGAACGGCGCGAGCCGGCGGAGGAAAGCGCCTCCGCGCAGGCCACACCGCCCACCAAGAAGCGGGACTGACGACCGGTAAGGGGAGGGAAGAGCCGCCGGACAGACCGGCGCCGGGCCCGGTTCCACAAGGAGCCGGGCCCGGCACCGTCTTCCGGCCGAGGACACCCCGCGCGGGGTGCGTAGCGGCCGGCCGACTCACATGTTGCGGGTGTCGCGCGGTTCGGCGTACGGCTCCTCGTCCCGCGGATGGCCGGCTTCCATGGCGCGGCTCCGCTCCGTCTCGGCGTTGAACTCCAGGCCGAGCAGGATGGCGAGGTTGGAGATCCACAGCCAGACGAGGAAGATGATGATCCCGGCCAGGCTGCCGTAGGTCTTGTTGTAGCTGCTGAAGTTGGCGACGTAGAGGGCGAAGAGGCCCGAGGCGACAAGCCAGAGCACGACGGCGAGCAGGCTGCCGGGGGTGACCCAGCGGAACCGCCGGCGGACGTTGGGCGCGGCCCAGTACAGCAGCGCGATGATGAAGCTGATCAGGATCACCAGCACGGGCCACTTGGCGATGTTCCAGATGGTGACCGCCGTGCTGCCGAGCCCCAGGGCATCTCCCGTCTTCTGCGCCAGCGACCCGGTGAAGACCACGGCCATGCTGATGAGCGCGAGCAGGACGACGGTCACGACGGTGGTCAGGAAGCGGGTCAGCAGGACCTTCCAGGTCGGCCGGCCCTCCTCGATGTCGTAGACGGTGTTCGAGGCGCGGATGAAGGCGGCGATGTACCCGGAGGCCGACCACAGGGCCGCCACGATGCCGATGATCAGGGCGATGCCGGCCCCGCCGCTGCCCTGCATCTGCTTGAGCACGTTCGTGACGACGTCGCGGGTGGAGCCCGGGGCGAACTCCCCCACGTTGTCGATCAGCTGCTGAATCGTCCCGCTGCCCAGCAGGCCCAGGATCGACACCAGCGCCAGCGCGGCGGGGAAGATGGCGAGCACGCCGTAGTACGTGAGGGCGGCGGCCAGGTCGGTGAGGTTGTCCTTCTGGAACTCCTTCGCGGTGCGTTTCAGCACTGCTTTCCACGACTGTTTGGGCAGGTCGCCGGGGCCCTTGGGGATGCCGGCGCTCGACCCGCCGCCGTCGTTGTCGTCCTGCTGATGCCCTTGCATGGGTACGGGACCTTCCGCGTCGGGTGACCGGATCTCCAGCCTCACCCGCCCGGCGGACGCCCGCCCGCCGGACTGGTCCGTATGGAGGGACAGCGGCCGGAGCCCCCGCGCCAGGTCAGGGCAGGATGGAGTCGACGTAGCCGCCGTCCACCCGGAGCGCGCCGCCGGTCGTCGCCGACGCCTGCTCCGAGCTGAGGTAGACGACCATGTGCGCGATCTCCTCGGGCTCGATCAGCCGCTGGAGCAGCGACTGCGGGCGGTGCTCGCGCATGAAGACCCGCTGTGCCTCGTCCCATGGCAGGTCGCGGTCCACCAGCTCGTACACGAAGTCCTCCACGCCGCCGGTGTGCGTCGGCCCGGCGATGACGGAGTTGACCGTGACGCCGGTGCCCGCCGCCTGCTTGGCGAAGCCGCGGCTCACCGCGAGGAGCGCGGTCTTCGACATGCCGTAGTGGATCATCTCCGCGGGGATCACCACGGCCGAGTCGCTGGCGATGTTCTGGATCCGGCCCCAGCCGCGCCCGGTCATGCCGGGCAGGTACGTCCGGGTGAGCCGGACCGCCGCCAGCACGTTCACCTCGAAGTAGCGCCGCCACTCCGCGTCGCTGATCTCCAGCGGGTCCTGCGCACCGAAGACGCCGAGGTTGTTGACGAGGATGTCCACGTCCGGCAGCGTGTCCGCCAACCGGGCGGTCCCGTCCTCTGTCGTCACATCAGCGGCAGCCGCGACGAACCGGCCGCCGGGCACTTCATCACTCAGCCGGGCCACGGCCTCGTCGACCCGGGCGGCGTTCCGCCCGTTGATCCCGACCCGGGCGCCCGAGCGGGCCAGCCCCGCGGCGATCGCCGCGCCGATGCCCTGGGTCGAGCCGGTGACCAGCGCCGTCCGTCCTGACAGGTCGAGCTGCATGGCATTCGCTCCGTTTCCTGGCTCGTCTCTCCGCCTGCCGCCCCCCCGGCCAGCAGGCTGCCACGTACCACCCCCGCCCGCCCCCAACGGCACGAAAGGCGCCCCGCATGTCTTCGTCATTCACCCCCGCGTCCGCGCACTCCGACCGCTTCGTCGTGGTCACCGGCGGGCCCGGCGCCGGCAAGAGCACCCTGATCGACCGGCTGGCGGCGGCGGCCGGGTACGCCCGGACGGAGGAGGCCGGCCGGGGCGTGATCCGGGATCAGGCGGCCATCGGCGGGCGCGGGCTGCCGTGGACCGACCCGGCGCTCTTCGCCGAGCTGATGCTGAGCTGGGAGCTGCGCTCCTACCGGCTCGCCGGGGCGCACGCGGCGCCGCCCGCCGGGCCCGTCTTCTTCGACCGCGGAGTGCCCGACATCGTCGGCTACCTGCGGCTCCAGGGCCTGCCCGTACCGGACCACGTGCACGCCGCCGCGCGGGAGTACCGCTACCACCGCCGGGTGTTCGTCGCGCCCTTCTGGCCGGAGATCTACGCGGCGGACGCGGAGCGGAAGCAGTCCCCCGAGGAGGCCGAACGGACGTACCTGGCCATGGTCGACACCTACCGCGAGTACGGCTACGAACTGATCGAACTGAAACGGACGCCGGTCGAGGAGCGGGTGCGGTCCGTGCTGCGCCGGGTGGCAAGGGCCCGGAACGACACGTGACGGAGCGCCGCGGCCGGGAACCGGTACGGGGACCGGGACGGCGGAGCCCGGCACCGACCAGGAAGGAGTGCGGGCATGGCCACCACGGGCGAGGTGCGGGCAGGCCCTGCGCCGAGGAATCTCCGGCTGCCGGGGATCGTACTGGGTGTGGGCCTCGGCGGATTCGTCGACGGCATCCTGCTGCATCAGCTCCTGCAGTGGCATCACATGCTGACCAGCACCAACACCGACCGCATCGGAGTGAAGTTCTATTCGCCGCACACGGTGTCCGGGCTGCGGATGAACACCGTGTGGGACGGCATCTTCCACACCGTCTGCTGGCTCGCGGTGCTCATCGGCCTGGCCGTGTTGTACTCCCGGGTCACCCACGGCCGGCGGCGCGTGTGGGCGTCCAGGGTGCTGTGGGGCTGGATCCTGGCGGGCTGGGGGATCTTCAACGTGGTCGAGGGGCTGCTGGACCACCAGATCCTCGGCATCCACCATGTGCACGGCGGCCCGTACCAGGTCTGGTGGGACGTCGGCTTCCTGGTGCTGGGGGCGCTGCTCTGGCTCGGGGGCTGGGCGCTGCAGCGCAGTGGCCGCTCCTACGACCCTGAATGGGGCGTCTGATGGGAGGTCACACGCACCACACCGGAGGTGCGCACCCGCTGCCCGGCGGCCCGGCCCCGACCGTCGTCGCGGTGGCCCTGCTGCTCCTGCTCGCCGCCGGCTACCTGCTGCTCGTACGGCGGGCCGGGCGGCTGCACCCCGGCAGGAGCCGGCACCCCTGGCGCACCGCGAGCTTCCTGACCGGGTGCGCCCTGGCGGCCGGGGCGCTGCTGCCGCCGCTGGGCCCGTTCGCGCACGGTGACTTCCGCGGCCACATGGCCCAGCACCTGCTGATCGGGATGTACGCGCCGCTCGCACTCGTACTCGGCGCGCCCGTCACGCTGCTGCTGCGGACGCTGCCGCCCGCTGGTGCCCGGCGGCTGACCGGGCTGCTGCGCAGCCGTCCGGCCCGGTGCGTCGCCCACCCGGTCGTCGCGCTGCTGCTGAGCACCGGCTCGCTCGCCGTCCTGTACGGCACGCCGCTGTACGACGTGACCGCGGCGCACCCCGCGCTGCACTGGCTGGTGCACGCGCACTTCCTGCTCTCCGGCTGCCTCTTCGCCTGGGTGGTGGCGGGGCCCGACCCGGCTCCGGCGCGGCCGGGGGTGCCGGCCCGGCTGGTGCTGCTGGGCGTGGCGGTCGCCCTGCACGCGACGTTCTCGCAGCTCCTGTACGGCGGCTTCCTCATCGGCGTGCACGCACCGGTGGACCAGGTGCGGGGCGGCGCCGAGCTGATGTACTACGGCGGCGACCTCGCCGAGCTGCTGCTGGCGGGCGCGCTGGTCGCCACCTGGCGCCCGGCGCGCGGCCCGCGGCGCCCGGCCGCTCCGCGCCTTAGCCCGACCGAGTCACTTTCCTCGCCGTAGCCGGGGTCCTTCGGTGCGCCCCGCCGTCCGCCGCCGTGGACTCTGGACCATGGTGCGGGTCCAGAGTCCAGGCGGAGCGGCACGGCCCGGGAGCGAGGAGATCAGCAGATGGCTGACCTGTACATCGACGGCGAGTGGACCGGGGCGGCGGCGGGCGGCCGGCGCGACGTGGTCAATCCGTTCGACGCGTCCGTGGTGCGCACGGTCGACGACGCGGACGGTACGGACGTCGACCGGGCGGTGCGGGCCGCGCGGCGCGCGTTCGATGACGGGAAGTGGCCGGACTCCCCGACCCGGCGCCGCGCCGACGTGCTGCACCGCGTGTACGAGCTGCTGCTGCGCGACCTGGAGGACATCGCCCGCACCGAGACCCAGGACACCGGCAAGACGATCGCGGAGTCCCGGCTCGACATCGAGGACATCGCGAACGCCTTCCGCTACTTCGCCGAGATCGCCGACAAGGACGGCGGCCGGGTGGTGGACGTCGGCCCGGACGTGCTGAGCCGGGTGGTGTACCAGCCGGTCGGGGTGTGCGCGCTGATCGCACCGTGGAACTATCCGCTGCTCCAGGCGACCTGGAAGGTCGCGCCGGCGCTCGCGGCCGGCAACACCTTCGTGCTGAAGCCGAGCGAGACGACGCCGCTGACGACCATCATCCTGTTCCGGCTGCTGGAGGAGGCGGGGGCGCCGCCCGGGGTGGCCAACCTCGTCCTCGGCCCGGGCTCCACGGTCGGCGCCGCGATGACCCAGCACCCGGACGTGGACCTGGTGTCCTTCACCGGCGGGCTGTCCACCGGCCGGACGATCATGGCGGGCGCCGCGGCCGACGTGAAGAACGTGGCGCTCGAACTGGGCGGCAAGAACCCCAATGTGATCTTCGAGGACGCCGACTTCGACGCGGCACTGGACTACGCGCTGGACGCCGCCTTCCTCCACTCCGGCCAGGTCTGCTCGGCAGGCTCGCGCCTCATCGTGCAGGAGGGCCTGCACGACCGGTTCGTCGAGGCACTCGCCGACCGGGCCCGGCGCATCCGGCTCGGCAACGGCATGAACGAGGACACCGAGAGCGGACCGCTCAGCTCCCCCGAGCACCGCGAAAAGGTCGAGAACTATCTGGAGGTCGCACGCTCCGAGGGCGCGCGGCTGGTGTGCGGCGGAGCCCGCCCGGACGACCCCGAGCTCTCCCGCGGCTTCTTCGTCCTGCCCACGATCTACGCCGACTGCGACCGGTCGATGCGCATCGTGCAGGAGGAGGTGTT
Organism: Streptomyces sp. NPDC053560; assembly: GCF_044544605.1. Classification (NCBI taxonomy): domain Bacteria; kingdom Bacillati; phylum Actinomycetota; class Actinomycetes; order Kitasatosporales; family Streptomycetaceae; genus Streptomyces; species Streptomyces sp. NPDC053560. Next base: position 506,981 of record NZ_JBITXI010000003.1, read on the forward strand.
CGGCCCGGTGGTGACGGTCGAACGGTTCCGGGACGAGGAGGACGCGGTACGCCTCGCCAACGACACCAAGTACGGGCTGGCGGGCGCGGTGTGGACCAGCGACGCGAGCCGGGCGCAGCGGGTGGCTCAGCGGCTGCGGCACGGCACGGTCTGGATCAACGACTTCCATCCGTACGTGCCGCAGGCCGAGTGGGGCGGCTTCGGTCACTCCGGCGTCGGCCGCGAGCTGGGGCCGACCGGGCTGCGCGAGTACCAGGAGGCGAAGCACATCTACCAGAACCTCCGGCCGGCCCCTTCCGGCTGGTTCAAGGGCTGAGGCGACGCGGTGACCGGAAGGACCGAGGAGCGGAACATGGGTGACGGTACGGAGTTCGACTACGTCATCGTGGGCGGCGGAACGGCGGGCTGTGTGCTCGCGGCACGGCTGACCGAGGACCCGGAGTGCCGGGTGTGCGTGGTCGAGGGCGGGCCCAGCGACGTGGGCGACGAGAAGATCCTGCGGCTGCGCAACTGGATCAACCTGCTGGACTCGGAGTACGACTACGGCTACACGACCGAGGAGCAGCCGCGCGGCAACTCCCACATCCTGCACTCGCGGGCGCGCGTGCTGGGCGGCTGCTCCTCGCACAACACCCTGATCAGCTTCCTGCCGCTGCCCGAGGACATGGACGAGTGGGCGGCGCTGGGCTGCACGGGCTGGGACGCCGCGACGGTCCTGCCCTACCGCGAACGGCTGCGGAACAACATCGTCCCGGTGGCGGAGAAGGACCGCAATCCGATCGCGAAGGACTTCGTGACGGCCGCTGCCGCCTCGCTCGGCGTGCCGGTCGTGGACGACTTCAACGCCCGGCCGTTCGCCGACGGGGTGGGGTTCTTCTCGCTGGCGTACGAGCCGGAGGAGAACAAGCGCTCCTCGGCGTCGGTGGCGTACCTCCACCCGGTCATGGACCGGCCGAACCTGACGCTGAAGCTGGAGACCTGGGCGCATGAGGTGGTGCCGGACGGCGACGGCCGGATGACGTGCGTACGCGTCCGGGCAGCGGACGGCACGGAATCGACACTGCGGGCGCAGCGCGAACTGCTGCTGTGCGCGGGCGCCATCGACACACCGCGGCTGCTGATGCTGTCCGGCATCGGCCCCGCGGACCGGCTGCGGGAGCTGGGCATCGAGGTACGGGCCGACCTGCCGGGGGTGGGCGAGAACCTGCTGGACCACCCGGAGTCGGTGATCATCTGGGAGACGGACGGACCACTGCCGCCGAACTCGGCGATGGACTCCGACGCCGGGCTGTTCCTGCGCCGCGATCCGGCGGGCGGGCCGCGCCCGGACCTGATGTTCCACTTCTACCAGGTGCCCTTCAGCGTCAACACGGAGCGGCTGGGCTATCCGCCGGTGGAGCACGGCGTGTGCATGACGCCGAACGTGCCGCGGGCCCGGTCCGTGGGCCGGATGTGGCTGCGCAGCGCGGACCCGGCGGAGAAGCCGGCTCTGGACTTCCGGTACTTCACCGACCCGGAGGGCCACGACGAGAAGACGATCGTGGACGGGCTGAAGGTGGCGCGGGAGGTGGCGGCGACGGCGCCGCTGCGGGACTGGCTGAAGCGGGAGGTCTCGCCGGGCCCGGACGTGACGTCGGACGAGGCGCTGTCGGAGTACGGGCGGCGCGCCGCGCACACCGTCTACCACCCGGCCGGCACCTGCAAGATGGGCGGCGACGGCGATCCGATGGCGGTACTCGATCCGCAGCTTCGGGTGCGCGGCACGGACGGCCTCCGGGTCGTCGACGCCTCGCTCTTCCCCACCATGCCGACGATCAACCCGATGGTGACGGTGCTGCTGGCGGCCGAGCGGGCCGCCGACCTGATCCGGGTCGGCGCGGGCGGGGGGCGGCACTGATGGCCTCGGCGAGCACACCGGCGGACGACGCACACGGCAAGGGAAGCCCGGACGCGGTGGCGGACGGGACGCCGGACGACGGCTCCGTGCCCGATTCCGAATTCCGCAAGGACATGGGGCCCTGGGCGAACTTCGCGCTCGGCTTCACCTACCTCTCCCCCGTCGTCAGCACGTACACCCTCTTCGCCACCGCGCTCGGCGAGGGCGGCCCGCCGATGGTGTGGGCGTTCCTACTGGCGGGTTGCGGGCAGTTCCTCGTCGCGCTGGTCTTCGGCGAGGTCGTGGCGCAGTTCCCCATCGCGGGCGGGGTCTATCCATGGGCCCGGCATCTGTGGGGCAAGCGCTGGGCGTGGATGACCGGCTGGGTCTACATGTGGGCGCTGCTGGTGACCATCACCTCGGTCGCGTACGGCGCAGGGCCGTACATCGCGATCCTGATCGGTTTTGAACCGACCGTGCACACCACGGTGTTGTGCACGGTGGTGCTCATCATCATCGCCGTACTGATCAACTATGCGGGCACCAGATGGCTTTCGTGGGCGGCCATGATCGGATTCGCCGCGGAGCTGATCGGTGCGCTGATCGTCGGCATCTACCTGCTCGTCACGCACCGCGAGCACAACCTGGGCGTGCTCTTCGACACCTACGGCACCGAGGGCGACGGCAGCTACCTGCCGGTCTTCCTCGCCGCCGCGATCATCGGCTTCTACCAGTACTACGGCTTCGAGGCGTGCGGCGACACCGCCGAGGAGGTCGCCCACCCGGGCAGGGTGATCCCCAAGGCGATGCGCCGCACGATCTACGTGGGCGGCGCCGCGGCCACCTTCACCTGCCTGTCCCTCCTGCTCTCCGTCACCGACTACCGTGCGGTGATCTCCGGCAAGGACACCGACCCGGTCGTGCACCTGCTGTACGACGCGCTCGGTGAGTTCGGGGCCCGCCTGGTGATGGCCGTCGTGCTCATCTCCTTCCTCTCCTGCACGATCAGCCTGCAGGCGGCGGCCGGGCGACTGATCTACTCCTACGCGCGCGACCAGATGATCGTCGGCCACCGGCTGCTGCGGAAGTTCTCCCCCGCCCGGGCCGTGCCGGGCTGGGCCCTGCTGGTGTCGGCCGTCGTCCCGGCGATCATCGCCTTCGGCTCCCTGGTGTCGGCGGACGCCCTCACCAAGATCGTGTCGTTCGCGATCCTGGGCATCTACGGGGCGTTCCAGATGGTGGTGCTGGCCGCCCTGCGGGCCCGCCTGAAGGGCTGGAAGCCCTCCGGCGAGTACCGGCTCGGCCGCTGGGGCCTGCTGGTGAACGCCGGAGCGCTGGTCTACGGCATCTTCGCCATCGTCAACATCTGCTGGGCCCGCACCCCCGAGGCACCCTGGTACGACAACTACATCGTGCTCCTCTGCGGCGGCGTCGTCGTCCTGGCCGGCGTCCTCTACATGTTCACCACCCACCACTACGGCCGCAGCGACGCCCCGTGCGGCGACGCGATCCCGGAGTCGCGGCGCTGACCCGGGTCCGCTACCGGGCCGGCACCGTGGTCCGCGCCGTGGTCGGGCAGTGCGACCGTACTGCTCACCTTCTGCCTCTCCTTGAGCATCCGGTCCCTCAGGAAGCGCCGGGAGAGCAGGGCGTTGCGCAGCCGGAGGCCGGTGGCGGTGCGCGGCGCGAGGAACGGCCCGGTGCGGTCGCCGCCCCGCCGGCAGCCCTCGGCGTACGGGCGCATCAGTCGCTCGTACCGGGCGAAGGCGGCGCGGTGGTCGTCACCGGCGCGGGCCGGCTCGCCGGCGAGGACGTACGGCCGCGACGGTGGGACCGCGCGTGCTGGGCCCGGTCGAGCTGGCGTGGCGGGAGCGGGCCGTCGCTGCGCTGGACGGCACCCCGCTCACCTGCACCGACGCCTGGATGCAGCCGTGCTGCTCACCGGCCACGTCCGCACCATCGCCCAGCACGGCGGCGCGGCGGGCCCGGACGGCGACGCCGAGGCGCGGCTGCACGCACTGCTGGGTGAGGTGCTCCGCGACCACGGCGCCCGCTTCCCCGCGGTGACCGCCGCCCTCCGGGACACAACGGCCGATCAGGCCGCAACCCAGGACCAGGCCTGGGAGTGCTGCCTCCTGCGCATCCTGGACGGCCTGGCAACGCTGATCACCGAGCGGTCGCCGGGCTGACTCCGGCTCGGGGCCTCGACGACCGGCCGCACGTCGACCTCAGTGCCGCATAAGCCGCGCCCGCGGCCAGCGCCGCCGTGGCCAGGCGGCGGCCGGCCGTGCGGCGGGTGCCGTGCCAGCCGCCGTGGACGGAGCCACCCGGGAGGGCGTGCGGGACGGTGCCCGCGGTGTCGGGGGCCCGCTCGGTGCGGGAGAGGTGGGCACGGTTCATCTGGTACGCCACGGCCTTCTCCACCGGGCCGGGAAAGAGCTTGGTCCAGCAGGCCAGCACCGCGGCCGCGGGGCCTACGTAGACCTCGCGGCGCGGGGAGCGGACGAGGCGGAGGATCGTGCGGGCCGCCCGTTCGGGGGTGTGGACGGGGGCCATCGGCGTGACCTTGCGGCCGGAGTAGTTGGCGGCGCTGCCGAAGAACGGCGTGTCCATGGTGGCGGGCAGCACCGTACAGACGTGGACGTCGCGGTGGCCCTCCAGCCACAGCTCCTGGCGGAGGCTGATGCTCAGCGCCCGGACGGCGGCCTTCGCCAGCGCGTACGGCGCGTTGTAGGGGACCGGGGAGACGCCGACGACGGAGGAGACGTTGATCAGTGTGCCGCTGCCCTGCCGGCGCATCGCGGTGAGCGCGGCGCGCGCACCGTAGACGTAACCCAGCACATCGGTGTCGATCACCTTGCGGCAGACGTCCGCCGGGATCTCGTCGAGCGCGCCGAACGCGGCAACCGCGGCGTTGTTCAGCCAGACGTCGATCCGCCCGAAGGCGGCTACGGCCTCCTGGGCCAGCCGGTCCACCGCGGCGGCGTCGGTCACGTCGGTGGGTACGGGGAGCGCGCGGCCCCGGCCGTGCCTGCGGCACCGGCGGGCGACCTCGTTCAGCTCATCGGCACGCCGGGCGGCCAGGACGACATGCCAGCCGCGGGCGGCGAACGCCTCGGCGCAGGCCCGTCCGACCCCGCTGGAGGCCCCGGTGATCACCACGACGCCGCCCTCACCCTCGGCCCCCATGGCCGCCTCCTCCATCTGTACGGCCGCGGACCGGTCCGCGGTGGTTGTCGAGGCCATCAAGTACCCGGATCGTCATAATGCACACATAACGGATCACCTGTCAGTGTGATGGGAATGCAGGCTGTCACCGCCGGCCCCGCCGGCCGACCCGGATGGAGCATCCATGGCCGTACGGCACCAGCTCATCGCCCGGAAGCCGGCCGCCGTATGGGAGGTGCTGGAGGACAGCAGCCGCTACGGCGACTGGGTCGTCGGCCCCACGGGATCCGACCCACTGGACGGCTCCTGGCCGGAGGTCGGCTCGACCATCGCCTACAAGCTCCGGCTGGGCGTCCTGGAGATGACCGGCCGTACCGTCGTCCGCCGCCACGAGCCGCCCCGGTGGCTGGAGCTGGAGGCGCACTGCGATCCGCTCGGCTCGGCCCGGATCGCGCTGGACATCCGCCCCTGGGGTGAGGAGACGCTGGTCATCCTCGACGAACACCCGCTGCGCGGTTTCGGCGGTCTGGTGCACAACTTCGCGCTGGACGCGGTGCTGCAACTGCGTCACCGCAACATGCTCAAGCGGCTGGCGAAGGTGGTCGAGGGGCTGCCCCCGGAAGCGGACCACAGCGGCGCCGGTCGGGGCCCGGCCGTCGAGCGCCCGGCGGGGCGGTGACATGGCCGACGCGGTGGTGATCGGGGCCGGGCCCAACGGCCTGGTGGCGGCCAACCTCCTTGCCGACGCGGGATGGAGCGTCACGGTGCTGGAGGCGCAGCCCGAGCCCGGCGGCGCCGTCCGCAGCGACCGCGGCGTCCACCCGGACTACATCAGCGACGTGTTCAGCGCGTTCTACCCGCTGGCCGCCGCCTCGCCGGTCCTGCGCGGGCTGGAGCTGCACCGGGACGGTCTGCGCTGGAGCCACGCGCCACACGTCCTCGCCCATCCGCTGCCCGACGGCCGGTGCGCCGTCCTCGACCGCAACCGCGCGGTGACGGCGGACGGGCTGGAGGGCTTCGGGGCCGGGGACGGCGAGGCCTGGGTCCACCTGTGCCACCTGTGGGACCGGCTGGGCCAGGACATCCTGCACGCGCTCTTCACCCCGTTCCCGCCGGTCCGTGCCACCGCCCGGCTCGCGGTCCGGCTGCGCGGCGCCGGCGGGCTGCGGCTGGCCCGCAGTCTGGTACTGCCGGTACGCCGGCTGGGCGAGGAGGAGTTCCGGGGCGAGGGCGGCCGACTGCTGCTGGCGGGCAACGCGCTCCACGCGGACCTGGCGCCGGAGGCGGCGGGCAGCGGCGGATACGGCTGGCTGCTGACGATGCTCGGGCAGTCGGTCGGCTACCCGGTGCCGGTCGGCGGGGCGGGCGCGCTGACGGCCGCACTGGTCCGGCGGCTGGTCCGGCGGGGTGTCACGGTGCGCTGCGGGGAGCCGGTCACCGAGGTGGTGGTGCGCGGCGGCCGGGCGGTAGGAGTGCGGACCGCGGGCGGCGACCGGATCCCGGCGGAACGTGCGGTGCTGGCGGACGTGCCCGCGCCGGTGCTCTACCGCGAACTGATCGGCGCGGGGCACCTGCCGCCCCGGATCTTCGACGACTTGCGCCGCTTCCAGTGGGACTTCGCGACGTTCAAGGTCGACTGGGCGCTGAACGGCCCGGTGCCGTGGTCGGCGCCGGGCGCCGCGCGGGCCGGCACCGTGCATGTGGCGGACGGCGTGGACGACCTGACGCGGTTCGCCGCGCAGCTCGCCATGGGCCTGGTGCCGGACCGGCCGTTCGCGCTGTTCGGGCAGATGACGACGGCGGACGCGGCCCGTTCGCCGGCCGGTACGGAGTCGGCGTGGGCGTACACCCACGTCCCGCAGACGGTGAAGGGGGACGCCGGGCCCGACGGGCTGACGGGCGACTGGAACGCGGGCGAACAGGAGCGCATGGCCGACCGTCTTGAGGCACAGGTGGAGCGGTTCGCGCCCGGCTTCCGCGACCGGATCCGGGCCCGCCGCATCCTCGCACCGCCCACGCTCCAGGCCGCGAACAACAATCTGCGCGGCGGCGCGATCAACGGCGGTACGGCCAGCATGCACCAGCAGCTCTTCTTCCGCCCCCTGCCCGGCACCGGCCGCCCGGAGACCCCGGTCCCCGGCCTCTACCTGGCCTCCGCCTCCGCCCACCCCGGCGGCGGCGTACACGGCGCCCCGGGCGCCAACGCCGCCCACGCCGCCCTCCACACAGGCACCCGCCCCCGCCTCCTCGCCGCCGCCCAGGGCGCCCTCTCCCGACGCGGCCGGGGAGGCGAGAGGGGGCGTACTTAGCCGCCGCGGCCAGCGGACGGACGCAGGCGCCCGCTTCCCCACGCAGCCAGCCCGAAGAGCAGCCCGCCCAGCGCGAACCACGGGTTCCACGACACCAGGGTCCAGAAGCGCTGGTCCGCGCTGACGGATGCGTCGAGTCGCGGGGAGCCGGTGAGCAGCAGGAGCTCGATCGCGGCTGCGCGGATGATGAGCAGCGCAGCCGCAGACCGGCCCAGCCACCGCACCGTCGGCCCGACCGGCCGGGGCAGCCGCGGGCGGGTGAGCAGCCATCCCAGCGCGCCGCCGGCCAGGCACAGAATGCCCACGCCCCACAGGCCGGCCGCGACGAACCACGACGGGCGTTCGGTGGCCAGCGCTTGCCCGGCGGAGACACTGAGCCCGCGATCGCCGCCGAGGGCCCAGTAGAAGTGCAGGCCGGCGAAGAGGACCGCCCAGGCGCATGCAAGGTGGCCCCACAGGCCGGCTGTCCTCGTTGCCGCCCGCATCCCGATTCCCCCGTCATGGCCACCGCTGCCCGTAGCTTCCAGGAGCGTATCGCCCTGTACATACAGGGCGCGTCCCGCATACCGGACGTCGTTCGTCCCGTAGAACTCCGTTGCTGCACAGGTCTTGTGGCAGCGCGCGGCGCGGGCCTAGTGTCGCCAGCCGGTAAGCGCTTTCTATCCGAGGGAGCTTCACGGCATGCCCGTTGCGGAACCGGCCGCCGAGCCGTCACCCACCGGCACCACCCCCTCCTTTCCCCTCCGGGCCGCGGTCGTCGGCACGGGCGGAATCGTCACCGGGAGCCACCTCCCGGCCCTGCGTGAACTGAGAGGCCGCGTACGGCTCGTGGCCGCCGTCGACACCGACCCCGCACGGCTCGCGGCCTTCCGCGATCTGGCGGGCGAGGAGGTCAACGGCTACGCCGGCCTCGACGAGATGCTCGCCGCCGAACGCCCCGCGCTCGTCCTCCTCGGCACCCCGCCCGCGCTCCACGCCGAACAGGCCCGGGCCGCGCTGCGTGCGGGCGCCTGGGTGCTGTGCGAGAAGCCGCTGTGCCTGTCGCTCGCGGAGTACGACGCCATCGCCGCCGCGGAGAACGAGGCGGGCGGTCCGTACGCCTCCGTCGTCTTCCAGCACCGGTACGGCTCCGGCGCGGTGCACGCGCGCGAACTGCTGCGCTCCGGGGAGCTGGGAAGGCCACTGGTCGCGCACTGCCAGACCACCTGGTACCGGGACCGGGCGTACTACGCCGTGCCCTGGCGCGGCCGGTGGGCCACCGAGGGCGGCGGGCCCACCATGGGGCACGGCATCCACCAGATGGACCTGCTGCTGCACCTGCTGGGCGACTGGACCGAGGTCCGCGCGATGGCGGGCCGGCTGGTGCACGACGTGGAGAGCGAGGACGTCTCCACCGCGCTCGTCCGGTTCGCCGACGGGGCGATGGCCACCGTCGTCAACAGCGTGCTGAGCCCGGACGAGGTGAGCCGCATCCGCATCGACTGTGCGGACGCCACGGTCGAGCTGACGCACCTGTACGGGCACTCCAACGACGACTGGGCGTACACCCCGGCCGTGCACCGCCGCGACGACGCGCGGCGCACGGCCCACTGGCGCACCCCCGCCGCCGACGTGCCCAGCTCGCACGCCGCGCAGCTCGACGGCTTCCTCGACGCCATGGAGAAGGGCGTCCGACCGCCCGGCAGCGGCGCCGAGGCGCGCCGCACGCTGGAGTTCCTCGCCGCGCTCTACAAGTCGGCCTTCACCGGCCAACCGGTCCGCGCGGGCGAGATCGGCCCGGACGACCCGTACTACCACGCCATGCACGGCAACCACCCCGACTGGGCACCGAAGGAGCAGTGACCGCAGCATGAGCGCAGCACCGACCCTGAACACAGGCACCGCGACGCCGATCACCGTCACCCACACCCACGGCGAACGCATCCGCGTGGCCGCCGGCGGCACCGAGCTGCTGTCGTACGTCTACGCCCCGGACCCGGAGGCCTTCGAGTCCCGCAAGCCGTACGTGCACCCGCTGCGCACCCTTACCGGGAACCTGGTCAGCGGCTACCGGCCGCACGACCACCGCTGGCACAAGGGCCTGCAGATGACCGCCAGCCATCTGTCCGGGCAGAACTTCTGGGGCGGCAACTCCTACGTCCACGGCGAGGGTTACCTGCCGCTTCACGAGCGCGTCGGCTCGATGCGCCACGACGGCTTCGAATCCTTCGAGGTCACCCACGACCGGCTGGCCTTCACCGAGTCGCTGACCTGGGTGGAGAACGGTGGCGAGGAGTGGGCACGGGAGCGGCGCGACGTGGCGGTGCACTCGGCCGACGCCGGGGCGGGGGCTTACGCGATCGACTGGTCGATCCACCTGACCAACATCCGTGATGAACCGCTGCGCTTCGGCTCGCCGACGACCGCGGGCCGCGAGATGGCGGGCTACACCGGGCTGCACTGGCGCGGGCCGCGCGACTTCACGGGCGGGCAGGTGCTGACGCCGGCCGGACCCAGCACGGACGAGGAGACGATGGGCACGCCGGCCGCTGAACAGCCGTGGCTCGCGCTGGTCGGCGCGCACGACGACGTGGACGCGCAGTCCACGCTGGTCTTCGCGCACGCGCCGGAAAACGCGGACTCGGTGCACGCCTCGCACTGGTTCGTGCGGTCCGAGCCGGTGCCGACCGTGGCGTTCTCCTGGGCGTTCTTCGAGGAGTTCGAGCTGGCGCCGGGTGAGTCCTTCGCGTACCGGTACCGGGTGCTGATCGCCGACGGGGCGTGGGAGCCCGACCGCATCGAAACCCACCTGAAGTCGCTGGCCTGGTGAGCGGGGAGGAACCGGAGATGGTCATGGACGCGCCGCTGCCGGGCGGCATCGGGCTGTCGCACATCGGCGCCTACGAGTGGGAAGCCGCCGACGGTGTGTGCGGGGGCAGCCCGCATCTGCATCTCGCCTGTACGGAGGCGTACGTCGTCACCGGCGGGCGGGGCGCCGTGCAGACACTGAGCGTGGCGGACGGGTACCGCGAGACGCCGCTGGAGCCGGGCGTGATCGCCTGGTTCACGCCGGGGACCGTGCACCGCATGGTCAACGGCGCCGGGCTGCGGGTGACGGTGCTGATGCAGAACGGCGGGCTGCCGGAGGCGGGCGACGCGGTCTTCACCTTCCCGCCCGAGGTGCTGGCCGACCCCGCGGCGTACGCGGCGGCGGCCGCACTGCCCGCGAAGGAGGGGCCCGAGGCGGAGGCCGCGGCACGCAAGCGCCGGGACTTGGCCGTCGAGGGGTACCAGGCGCTGCGTACGGCGCTGGCGGACGGTGACGACGGGCCGTTGCGCGCCTTCCACCAGGCCGCTGCCCGGCTCGTCGCGCCCAAGGTGGCGGACTGGCGGGCGCGGTGGCGCGAAGGGGCACTGGCCGCGGCCGAGCGCACCGGAACGCACCTGGACGCGCTCGGGACGGGGGACGCGGCGCACCTGGCCGAGGGCGGGGTGCGGGCCGCGAGTCCGACCCGGCGGGGCGGGTACGGCATGTGCGGCCGCCGCGACGAGTACGAACTGCCCGGCACCACGCTCCCCTACTACGGCGAGTGACCATGCGGCGGATCAGAACGGCCGCGACCGCGGTCCTCGTCCTGTGCCTGGCCCTCACGGGCTGCGGCGGCGGTGGCGGGTCCACCGCCGCCGGCGGCAAGGTCACGCTGCGCTTCACCTGGTGGGGCAACGCGGACCGGGCAGCGCGCACCGAGCAGGTGGTCGCCGCCTTCGAGAAGGCGCACCCGGACATCGACATCCAGACCTCGTACTCCACCTACGAGTCGTACAAGCAGAAGCTGGCCACGCAGGCGGCCGGCGGCGACGTGCCCGACCTCATCCAGCTGGACTACCGGCAGATCAGCCAGTACGCGGGCGCCGAGATCCTGCTGGACCTCAGCACCCAGCGCAAAACGCTGCCGACCAAGGAGATGGACTCCGGCCTGCTGAAGACCGGGCAGGTCGGCGGCGTGCAGTACGCGCTCCCGATGGGCGTCGGCACGCAGGCCATGGCGTACGACAGGACGGCCTGGCGGAAGGCCGGGCTCGCCACCCCGAAGCCGGGCTGGACCTGGGACGACTGGGTGAGCGCGGCACGGAAGCTGAAGGCCGCCGGGTACGAGCGGCCCATGACCGACCCGGGGCAGATGGAGGACTGGTTCGAGGTCTGGCTGCGGGGGCAGGGGAAGCGGCTGTACGGCAAGGACGGGCAGACCGCGTTCAGCGCGGCGGACCTGGCCCGGTTCTGGACCTTCGTCTCCAAGCTGCGTAAGGAGGGGCTGGTCAGCAGGGCCGAGGACACCACGCAGATGGCCGGAGGAGCGGTCGAGGACTCCCCGATGGGCCGCAAGCGGTCCGTGGCGGAGTTCAACTGGGACGCGCCGTCCGCCGGTTACGAGGCGCTGTACGGGGACCGGCTGGCGCTCGCGCCGATGCCGGCGGGCCCGGACGGCACGCCCGGCCAGTACTACAAGCCGTCGATGCTCCTCGGGATCGCCGCCGACAGCACGCACCCGCGCGAGGCCGCGCTCTTCATCGACTTCCTGCTCAACTCCGACAAGGCCGCCGACATCCTCGGCGTGGACCGCGGCACCCCGGTCAACGACCGCCAGCGGACCCGGGTCCTGCCCAAGGTCACCGGCTTCCAGCAGCAGGTCGCCGGGCTCCAGGAGTCCCTCCAGGGCAAGCTGAAGGACCCGCCGGCCGCACCGCCCCGCGGCGACAACGGCCTGCAGTCGACCTTCGGGCGCGACTACGACCAGGTCTCCTTCGAGCAGGCGTCACCCCGGGAGGTCGCCGAGGACTTCCTGACCGAGGCACGGACGGAGCTGAGGCCGTGAGCACACCAGCGATGGACCAGACGGCCGCACTCCCCCGGCAGCGCCCGGCCACCGGAAGACCGGCCGGACCTCCGGGCAGCCCGGGGAAGCGGCGGCCGAAGCGGGAACGGGAGGGCGCCGCCTGGGTGTTCCTCTCCCCCTGGGTGCTGGGCGCCACCGTCCTCACCCTGCTCCCCATGGCGGTCTCCCTCTACCTCTCCTTCACCGACTACGACCTCTTCGATCCGCCGTCCTGGGTGGGCCTGCGCAACTACACGCAGATGTTCACCGAGGATCCGCGGCTGCTGCGATCGGTCGGCAACACGCTGCTGTACGTCGTGGTGGCCGTGCCGTTGCAGCTCGCACTGGCGCTGGCCGTGGCGCTGGCGCTCAAATCGATGAAGCGCGGCAAGGCCTTCTACCGGTCGGCGTTCTACGCCCCGTCGCTGCTCGGCGCATCCATGAGCATCGCGCTGGTGTGGCGGGCACTGTTCAACGACGGCGGCACCGTCGACAACGTGCTCGGATCGCTCGGTCTGCACACCGGCGGCTGGATCAACAAGCCCGGCTGGGCGCTGCTGTCCGTGGCGCTGCTGACGGTGTGGCAGTTCGGCGCGCCGATGGTCATCTTCCTGGCGGGGCTCCAGCAGATACCGAAAGAGCTGTACGAGGCGGCGTCGGTGGACGGCGCGGGCCGGTGGCGGCAGTTCGTCTCGATCACCCTGCCGATGCTGTCCCCAGTGCTCTTCTTCAACCTGGTACTGCAGACCATCCAGGCGTTCCAGGTGTTCACCCCGGCGTTCGCGGTGAGCGCCGGCCGGGGCGGTCCCGCCGACTCCACGCTCTTCTACACGCTGTACCTGTACGACCGCGGCTTCACCGCCTCGCACATGGGTTACGCCTCCGCGATGGCGTGGGTGCTGCTGATCGCCATCGGCATCGTCACCGCGGTGCTCTTCCGCACCTCACGGTCCTGGGTCTTCTACGCGAACGAGGAGGGCGGCCGATGACCGTCAACTGGCCCCGCGCCACCCTGCACACGGGCTGTCTCGTGGTCCTGGCCGTCATGCTGTATCCGCTGGGCTGGCTGGTCGCGACGTCCTTCAAACCGGCCGACGAGGTGCTCGCCAGTCTCGCGCTGCTGCCGTCCCGGCTCGCCACCGAGAACTACACGACGGCCGCCGCCGGCATCCAGGGCGTCAGCCTGCCCAAGCTGTTCGGCAACTCGCTGACCATCTCCATCGGCGCCGTGCTCGGCAACGTCCTCAGCTGCTCGCTCGCCGCGTACGCCTTCGCGCGGCTGCGGTTCAAGCTGCGCGGGCCGCTGTTCGCCTTCATGATCGCCACGATCATGCTGCCGCACCACGCGGTGCTCATCCCTCAGTACATCGTCTTCAACCAGCTCGGCATGGTGAACACCTTCTGGCCGATGGTGCTGCCGAAGTTCCTGGCCACCGACGCGTTCTTCGTCTTCCTCATCGTGCAGTTCATGCGCGGCCTGCCGCGCGAGCTGGAGGAGGCCGCGAAGATCGACGGCTGCGGTCCGTTCCGTACGTTCGCACGGGTGGTACTGCCGCTCACCCGGCCCGCGCTGATCACCACCGCGATCTTCACCTTCATCTGGACGTGGAACGACTTCTTCACCCAGCTCATCTACCTCTTCGAGCCCGGCAAGTACACGCTCACGCTCGCCCTCCGCACCTTCGTGGACACCTCCAGCCAGTCCGCGTACGGCCCGATGTTCGCAATGTCGGTCTTCGCACTGCTCCCCATCGTGCTGTTCTTCCTCGCCTTCCAGCGGTTCCTGGTCGAGGGCATGGCGAACTCGGGGGTCAAGGGATGAGCACCGCATCGGATCAGGCGTCCGGCCGGCGGGAGCCCGGCGAACTGTTCGGCCCCCGCTTCGAGCTGTTCGCCGACGTGCTCGCCATCGGCCTGGTCACGGCGGTGGCCTGCCTGCCGCTGGTGACCGTACCGGCGGCGCTGGCGACGGCCTGCACACTGCTGCGGCGGCGCCAGCGGTACGCCGAACCGTGTACGGCCGGCCACTACGTCCGGGCGCTTCGGGCCCGCCGGTGGCGCGCCGACCTGGCCGCCGGCGGACTGCTGCTCGCGTTCGGCGCACTGTTCGCGGCGGACGCGGCGCTGGCGGCCGCCGGGGTGCCGGGCGCCATGCCGTTCGCGCTGTTCCTTGCGGCGGTGGGCACGGTCCTGGCGGTGCTCGCACTCCGCGCCTGCGCGCGGGAGGAGGCGGCCGACAACTGGCCGGCGGCCCTGCGCTCGGCCGCCCGGAGCACCGTCCGCGACCTCCCCGGCTCAGCCCTGGCCCTCCTCGCCCTGGTCACTGCCACCATCTGCGCCTGGGTACTGCCGCCCCTGCTCTTCCTGGTCCCGGGCCCGCTCGCGGCGGCGCTCACCGCCGTGGAGCGGCGGGTGAGCGACTGACCGTCAGCCCACGAATGTCCGCCCTACGACCCACGCCACCGGGAAAGGCGCCCCCGCAAGCATGACAAGGACGCACCCCCGCTGCTGGGGCCACGCGAGGCGGTCCAGCCGCAGGAACGCGAGCAGAACCGCATCACGCCGGCCTTCCTCCACGACGCCGACGCGGCGAAGCTGGCCGACGCGGCGGCGCTGACGAGCGGCCGGACGTGGCCGGTCCCCCGCATCCGCTTCTCCGCCGAGGTGCGGCACGGCAGCTGGGCCCTCCAGAAGAATCCCGACTACCACTACGACGACGCCACCATCCAGAATCTCTCCTGGCCGGCCCCTCCTGACCGGTCTCTCCTAGCCGCCGACGCCCGGCCCGGGCACAGGAGAGGGCACCGGCACATGGTCCGGCAGCAGGCCCTCTTTTCGCAGGTCGGTCCAGAGGGCAGGTGGTACGGGGCGTGGCAGTAGGGCGGTGGCGTCGGTTGCTTCGGCGGGTGAGCGGGCGCCCACGAGGACGGTTGCGACGGCCGGGTGGCCGAAGGGGAAGTGCAGGGCGGCGGCGCGGAGCGGTACATCGTGCCGTTCCGCTACGGCCTTCATGCGCAGGGCGCGGTCCAGTACGGGCCGTTCGGCGGGGGCGTAGTCGTAGGTGGCGCCGGGGCGCGGGTCGGCGAGCAGACCGGAGTTGAAGACGCCGCCGATGACGACGGAGCGGTGGCGCGCCGCCGCTTCGGGGAGCACCTCCGCCAGGCCCGAGGGGTCGAGCAGGGTGTAGCGGCCGGCGAGCAGTACGGCGTCGACGTCGGTGTCACGGAGGAAGCGGGCGAGCATGGCGGTCTGGTTCATGCCCGCGCCGATGGCACCGACGACGCCCTCGGCGCGGAGGCGTTCGAGAGCCGGGTACGCCTCCCCGAACGCCTGCTCCGCGTGGTCGTCCGGGTCGTGCAGATAGGCGATGTCGATCCGGTCCAGGCCGAGGCGGTGCAGGCTCTCCTCGATGCTGCGCCGGACGCCGTCGGCGCTGAAGTCCCAGACCCGGTGGTGGGTGGCGGGCACGGCGAACCCGTGGGCGAGGTCGTCGCCGCCCGGGCCGCCGGGGCGCAGCAGCCGGCCGACCTTCGTGGAGACCACGTATGCGGCGCGGGGCCGGTCGCGCAGGGCGTCACCGAGCCGCCGTTCGGCGAGTCCGAGTCCGTAGTGCGGCGCGGTGTCGAAGGCCCGGATGCCGGCGTCCCAGGCGGCGTCCACGGTGGCGGCGGCCTGCTCGGGGGCGACGGGAGTGTAGAGGTTCCCTAGGGGTGCGGTGCCCAGGGACAGAGCGGTGACGGGGACGCCACTGCGGCCGAGGGTGCGACGACGGGACTGCGGGATCCTCGTCGGCCGTGACGCGGTTACCAAAGGATCCGTCCCTGGTGTGGCGCCGGCACGGTCGTCGTCCGGTATGCCCCGGCGCTCGTCGCTCACCGCTCCGTCTCCGGGCGCAGTCGCAGGCCCGCCATGCCGCCGTCGACGGCGAGTGTTGTGCCGGTGACCGAGGCGGCTGCGGGTGACGCCAAGTAGGCGATGGCTGCCGCTACTTCGTCGGCGGTGACGAGGCGGCCCATGGGTTGCCGGGCGTTGAGCGCGGCGCGTTCGGCCTCGGGGTCGTCGGCCGCGTCCAGCAGCCGCCCGACCCACGGGGTGTCGGCGGTGCCGGGGTTGACGCAGTTGACGCGGATGCCCTCGCGGACGTGGTCGGCGGCCATGGCGAGGGTGAGCGAGAGCACGGCGCCCTTGGAGGCCGAGTACAGGGCGCGCTGCGGCAGCCCCGCTGTGGCGGCGATGGAGCAGGTGTTGACGATCGCGGCGTGTGCCGACTCCCGGAGGTAGGGGAGAGCCGCGCGGCTGGTGCGGACGATCCCGAGCACGTTGACGTCCAGGACCCGGTGCCACTCGGCGTCGGTGTTGTCCTCGACAGTGCCGGCCGCGCCGATGCCGGCGTTGTTGACCAGAATGTCGAGGCCGCCCAGGTCGCTGACCGCGGCCCGGACGGCCGCACGTACGCAGTCGTCGTCGCTGACGTCGGCGCGGTGGCCGGTCAGCGGTTCCTCGACCTTGTCGGCGGTGAGGTCCAGTACGGCGACGCGGGCACCGCGCGCGGCGAGCAGCCGGGCGGTGGCCAGGCCGATGCCCGAGGCCCCGCCGGTGATCAGTGCGGTGCGGCCGCTCATGTCGTTCATGCGTGCTCCTCCTTGTGTGGCGTCGGATGTGCGGTGGTGCGTGCCGCGCGGTCGGCCGTCCAGAACGTGCCGTCGGGGTAGCCGTACGTGGTGAGCGTGCCGGGGTGCAGTTCGGCGGAGAAGCCGGGTGCGGTGGGGGCGATGTAGCGCGCGTCCCGGATCTCCACGGGGGTCACGAAGTGTTCGTGGAGGTGGTCGACGTACTCGATGGCGCGGTCCTCGGTGGTGCCGGAGAGCGCGAGGTAGTCGAACATCGAGAGGTGCTGGACCAGTTCGCACAGTCCGACGCCGCCGGCGTGCGGGCAGACCGGCACCCCGTACTTCGCGGCCAGCAGCAGCACCGCCAGGTTCTCGTTGACGCCGCCGACGCGGGCCGCGTCGATCTGCAGCACATCGAGCGCGCCGGCCTGGAGGAGCTGCTTGAAGACGATCCGATTCTGCACGTGTTCGCCGGTGGCGACGCGGACGGGCGCGACCGCCCGGCGGACGGCGGCGTGCCCGAGGACGTCATCGGGACTGGTGGGCTCCTCGATCCAGTACGGGTCCATCTCCGCCAGCGCGTTGGTCCAGGCGATGGCCTCGGCCACGTCCCACCGCTGGTTGGCGTCGATCGCGATGCGGATGTCCGGGCCGACAGCGGCACGCGCTGTACGGCAGCGGCGCAGGTCGTCGGCGAGGTCGGCACCGACCTTCAGCTTGATCTGGGTGAAGCCGGCCGCGACGGCCTCCTCGGCGAGCCGGGTGAGTCTGGCATCGGAGTAGCCGAGCCAGCCGGGTGAGGTGGTGTAGGCGGGATAGCCGCGCTCGCGCAGGTCGGCCTCGCGGGCGGCCAGGCCCTCCCGGCCGGCGCGCAGCAGCGCCAGCGCCTCGCCGGGGGTGAGGGCGTCGGTGAGGTAGCGGAAGTCGACCTGGGAGACGAGCCACTCGGGCTCGGCGTGGGCGAGGAACCGCCAGAGCGGCTCGCCCCGGCTCTTGGCGGCCAGGTCCCACACGGCATTGACCACCGCGCCGATCGCCATGTGCATCACGCCCTTCTCCGGACCGAGCCAGCGCAGCTGGCTGTCGCCGACGAGGTCGCGGCTGAGCGATCCGGGGTCGGCGCAGAGCTCCGCGACGGAGCGGCCGACGAGGTAGGGGCGGAGCGCGGCGATGGCCACGGCCTGGACGTCGTTGCCGCGGCCGATGGTGAAGGCGAAGCCGTGGCCCGCCAGGCCGTCGGGCGCGTCGGTGCCGAGGACGACGTACGCGGCGGAGTAGTCGGGGTCGGGGTTCATGGCGTCCGAGCCGTCCAGTTCCCGGGAGGTGGGGAAGCGGACGTCGTGGACGGTGAGGGAGGTGATCCGCGCGGTGGCGGCGGGCGCGCCGGAGGGTGCGGTGGCCCGGATGTCCGCGTCCGGCGGGCCGAGGCGGGTCGGTCTCATCGGTGGCGTCCCTTCCGTCGGCCGCACTGCCGGAATACATCGGATGTCTGTACCGGCGACGCGAACATACGGCCACGCCGAGCCGCGGCACAAGAGGTCATCCGATGTCCGGACCGTCGAGGAGGCACAGGCCGTATACGCGCCGGGCGGTGCCGCCGAGCACGGCCGCGCGCTCCGTCGCGGTGCAGCCGCCGAGCAGTTCGTCGGTGAGGGCGCGTACCGCGCCGTAGCCGCCGGCGAGTTCGCACACCGGCCAGTCCGAGCCGAACAGCACCCGGTCGGCGCCGAACGCCGCCAGCACATGCTCGGCGTACGGCTGCAGCAGTGCGGCCGTCCAGGTGTGCCACGGCGCCTCGGTGACCAGCCCGGACAGCTTGCACACGGTGTTCGGGCAGGCGGCGGCCTCGGTGATCCAGGCGGCCCAGGGCGCCCACTCCCCCGCCGCGATGCCCGGTTTCCCGGCGTGGTCGAGCACGAACCGCACCTCGTCCAGCGTGCGTACGCACTCCAGCGCCGCCTGCCGCTGCGGCGCCCGTACCAGGACGTCGTACGCCAGGCCGCGGGCGCCGAGCGCCGCGAGCGAGCGCCGGACGTCGGCACGCGTCAGCCAGCGCGGGTCGGGCTCGTCCTCGGCCTGGTGCCGTATGCCGACCAACAACGGGTCCTCGGGCAGGGCGAGTTCGGGTGCGGTGATATCGGTCCAGCCGACGACGCCCGCGACGAGGCCGTCCGACGCGCGTGCCGCGGCGAGGAAGTCGTCGGTCTCCTCGGCGGTGGCCACGGTCTGGACGAGGACGGTGGCGGTCACCTCGTGTGCCGCGGCCCGGTCCCGCAGGTCGCCGAGGGTGTAGGGGCGGTGGATCGGCGCGTGGGCCTTCGGGTCCAGCCAGGGGTAGGCGCGTGCGGCTGGGTCCCAGAGGTGGTGGTGCGCGTCGATCACATGATGCGCGTCGGTCGCCTCGCGCCCGTCGCTCGCCTCGTGCGCGTCGGTCATGGCAGCTCCCAGACCAGGCCGAGGCCGTGGTCGTCGCCGGCGTAGCTGTCCTGGACGTCGAGGAGGCCGGCCATTCTGGTCTGCCAGGGGACATTGGCCGGGTGGTCGGCCAGGGTGCAGCGCATCGCGCGGTAGTCCTCGACCTCCACGAGGTGGAACAGGTCGAGCCCGTCGCGCCAGATCCGCCACGCGTGCACGCCGGCCGCGCGCAGCGCGTCGTCCAGCTCGGCGGGGATGGTCGCGTGCACCCGCTCGTACTCGGCTTCCTTGCCCGGCTTGAGCCGGGTGTGCAGGGCGATCTGTTCCATGGTTCCGGTCCCGGTCCTTTCCACGGTGGGTGGCGACTCGACGGATACATCGGATGGATACATCGGAGGAATGGGCCCGGCAAGAGGTCGGATCTCTTGGCGATGCATTCGGTGCGACCCATTGCCGCGACCGGGTTCACAGGCTAGCTTTCGTCGCCGAGCCTGACACCCCCTCCGGATAGGTCCCATGTATGGCGTACGGAAGGACGATCTCGTGAGCCAGGTCCAGTCCCCGGCCGGAACCGCCCCGCACAGCGGCGAGAAGGTGCCCCGGCGGGTGCACTGGATCTCCGTACTCGGCGGCCTCTCCGGCCTGTTGTACGGCTACGACTCCGGGGCCATCTCCGGGGCGCTGCAACCGCTGACCGACCGGTTCGGCCTGGACGCCACCGGGCAGGGCCTGGTCACCAGCCTGCTGCTGCTCGGCGCGCTGCCCGCCATCGTCGGCGGTTCACTCGCCGCCCGCCGCTGGGACCGCCGCCACCTGCTGATCCTGGCGGGCTTCATCTTCGTCGCCGGCTCGGTCGCGTGCGGCGTGGCCCCCAATGCCGGCACGCTGATGGTCTCCCGGTTCGTCCTCGGCTTCGCCGTCGGACTGGCCAACATGTTCGGCCTGATCTACCTCAGCGAGCTGGCGCCCAAGCATCTGCGTGGCCGGATCACCGCGCTGTACCAGCTCGCCGTCAACGTCGGCATCCTGCTCGCCTACGGAGTCGGGGACGCCCTGTCGGCGGCCGGCGCGTGGGAGTGGATGCTCGGCCTGGGTGCCGTGCCCGCCGTGGTCTTCCTGGTCGGCATGTTCCTCAGCCCGGCCGGGCCGCGCTGGCTGATGACGCACGGCCGCGAGGAGGAGGCGCGCGGGGTGCTGCGGCGGCTGCGCGCGACGCCGGAGACCGCGGAGTCCGAGGTCACCGAGATCCGCGAGAGCCTGGCCCAGCAGCACGCCGGGCTGCGGGAGCTGGCCGGCACCTACCGTCCGGCGCTGCGCATCACCCTGGTACTGACCTTCTTCCAGGTCTTCACCGGCATCAACGCGGTGGTCTACTACGCGCCCGTCATCTTCTCCCACCTCACCGGCGGCAACGGCGGCCAGGCGGGCACGATCGCCAACTACGGCGTCGGCACCGCGCTGGTGCTGTCCACCGCGGCGTCGCTGCCCTTCATCGAGCGGCTGGGCAGGGTGAAGCTGCTGACCATCTCGCTGGCGGCGCAGGTGCCGCCGATGGTGGCGCTCGCCCTCTTCCCCGATGTGTCCGTGCTCGCCGTGATCTGTGTCTTCGTCTACACCTTCGCGTTCGGGTTCGGACTGGGGCCGGTGTTCTGGCTGTACTGCCCCGAGGTGCTGCCGCTGCGTGCCCGCGCGCTCGGCATGGGCGTGATCACCTTCACCCAGTACCTGCTCAACTTCGCCTTCGCGCTGGCCTTCCCCGACGTGCTCAAGGCCATCGGCAGCACCGTCTTCGGCGTCTTCGCCGTGCTGTCCGCGCTCGCCGCGTGGTACGTCGCCCGGCGCGTCCCGGAGACCGCGGGGCGCTCCCTGGAGGAGATCGAACAGTACTGGCAGCGCCGCCCGGCCTGACTCCGTACCGCCCGCTCGTCCACCACACCCACGGAGGACCACGATGAGCCCGTCCCGGAGAACGATCCTCGCCATGGGCGCCGCGCTGCCCGCCGCCGCGTTCCTCTCCCGGACCGCGGTGGCGGCCGGCGCCCCGCGCCCCGCCGGCGGCATCACCCCCGCCCCCGTCATCCCGGTCTCGCCCGGCGACACCGCCGAGCGGATCGTCGCCAAGGCCGCGCACGTGGTGCCCACTCCCCATCAGCTCGCCTGGCAGCGCAACGAGCTGACCGTCTTCACCCACTACGGCATGAACACCTTCACCGACCGCGAGTGGGGGTCGGGCTGCGAGGACCCGGCGTGGTTCGCGCCGGAACGGGTGGACGTGGCGCAGTGGATGCGTGCGTACCGCGCGGCGGGCGCGAAGCTCGCGATGCTCACCGCCAAGCACCACGACGGCTTCGTCCTCTACCCGACGCGCTACACCCGGCACTCCGTCGCGGCCGGCCCCTGGAAGGGCGACGTCCTCGGCGCGTACGTACGGGCAGCGCGGGCCGCCGGCCTCAAGGTCGGCGTCTACCTCTCCCCCGCCGACGGCGCCGAGCTGCCGCACGCCTGGCACGCCGACTGGGTGACGAAGATCCGCACCAAGCAGCAGGCCGGCGAGCCGCTCAGCATCGAGGAACAGGCCACCCTGGAGGACGGCGACCGCACCCCGGGCGGCCACGGCCGGTACGGCAACGGCAGCGCCCGCACGCCGCGCACCCTCCCCACCCTCGTCGACGGCGACGACCGCGAGCGGGCCGTCGCCAGGGGCGAACTCCCGACGTTCGACATCACGGTCGACGACTACGACGCGTACTACCTGAACCAGGTCTACGAACTCTTCACCCAGTACGGCCCCATCGACGAACTCTGGCTGGACGGCGCCAACCCGTGGACCGACGCCGGCATCAGCCAGGAGTACGACTTCGCCACCTTCTACGAGATCATCGGCAAGCTGTCCCCGAAGACCGTGGTCTTCAAGGCGCCCTGCGGCATCCGCTGGATCGGCAACGAGAAGGGCATCGCCCGCGAGTCCGAGTGGAGCGTGCTGCCCGTCACCGGCGACGGCGTCGGCATGCAGGTCCCCGGCGGCGAGT
Source organism: Streptomyces sp. NPDC053560 (assembly GCF_044544605.1). Lineage (NCBI taxonomy): Bacteria > Bacillati > Actinomycetota > Actinomycetes > Kitasatosporales > Streptomycetaceae > Streptomyces > Streptomyces sp. NPDC053560. The sequence goes on from NZ_JBITXI010000003.1 coordinate 529,241, forward strand.
CCGGCGCCGACCTCGGCTCCCGGGAACGGCTCACCGGCAATCCGGACGTGACGTCGCTGCGCTGGTTCCCCGGCGAGGCGGACGTCTCCCTCCGCCCGGGCTGGTACCACCATCCCGGCCAGCGCCCGAAAACCGCCGCCGAGCTGGTCTCCCTGTACGAGAAGTCCGTCGGACGCAACGCCGTCCTGCTGCTCAACGTCCCGCCGGCGAAGGACGGGCGGGTGGACCCCGCCGACATCGCCGAGCTGACGGCGTTCCGCAGCGCGCTGGACCGTACGTACGGCACCAACCTGCTCTCCGGGGCGCACGGCCGGACCGCCGCCGCGCTCACCGGCCCCGGCCTCACCACCGGCTGGTCGCCGGCCGGTGGCGCGGTCACCGGCGCGCTGGAGCTGACGCTCCCGGAGGCCGTCGCGTTCGACCGCGTCCGCCTGGGCGAAGACATCACACGCGGGCAGCGGGTCGAGGAGTTCGCCGTGGACGTGCGGGAGGGGTCGGGCTGGCGGCAGGCGGCGGCCGCCACGACGATCGGGTACAGCCGCATTCTTGTCCTGTCCTCGCCGGTGACGGCCCGCCGCATACGGGTACGCATCACGGCGGCACGGGCCACGCCCCGGCTGGCGTTCCTGGGCCTCTTCCGGAGCGCCGGACCGAGCTGACGGGCTGTCACTGACGAGGGGACGGAGGTCCGGGAATGGACGGGACGACACCCGCCGAACTGGCCGAGCGGTACGGGCTGCGGCCACTGCCCACCGAGGGCGGGCTGTTCCGCAGTACGTGGGCGGGGCCTCCGGACGCCACCGGACGGCCCGCCGGCACGGCCATCCTCGTGCTGCTCACCACCGCCGACGACGGCTTCTCCGCCCTGCACCGCCTCCCCATCGACGAGATCTGGCACTTCTACCGGGGCGACGCCGTCGAACTGCTGCTCCTCGGCCCGGACGGCGCCGAACGGGTGGTGCGGCTCGGCGGGGACGAGGGCGAAGTGCAGACCGTGGTGCCCGCGGGTACATGGATGGGCGCCCGGGTCCTCCCGGGCGGGCGCTGGTCCTTGTGCGGTACGACGATGGCGCCCGGCTTCCTGCCCAGCGACTACGAAGGCGGCGACGTGGACGACCTCACCAGGCGGTACCCCCGGCAGGCGGAACGGATCCGGGCGCTGTGCCGGCCCGGCGCCCCGCTGCGGATGCCGGACGGCGCGCCGGGCGAGGCCGGCGATGCCTGACACGGAGACAGCAGGCAGCCTGACCGGCCGGGTCGCCCTGGTCACCGGCGCCGGCGGGCTGCTCGGCGGCGGTATCGCCCGGCGGCTCGCGCAGGCCGGCGCGGCTGTGGTGGTCCACTGGCACCACAGCGAAGAGCCGGCCGGGGCGCTCGTCCAGGAGATCACCGCAGCGGGCGGCAGCGCCCGAGCCGTACAGGCGGATCTGACGCGGGAGGAGGAGTGCAGGCGGCTGGTCGACACGGCGGCGTCCTGGCGCGGTCAACTCGACGTCCTGGTCAACAACGCCGGGATCCAGCCGGTGCAGCCGCTCGCGGAGATGACGGCGGAGGACTGGCGGCGGATCTCCGAGACCAACGTGACCAGCGCCTTCTGCTGCACCCAGGCCGCGGTACGGGCCATGACGCGCAAGGGCGGGGGCGGCGGCTCGATCGTCCACATCGCCTCGATCGAGGGGTCGAGTCCGGCGCCGGGACATGCGCACTACAGCGCTTCGAAGGCCGCCCTCATCATGTTCGCCCGCTCCGCCGCGCTGGAGTACGGCCATCTCGGCGTCCGCGTCAACACCGTCTCCCCCGGCCTGATCGGCCGTCCGGGGCTCGCCGACGACTGGCCGGACGGCGTCGAACGGTGGACCCGCGCGGCGCCGCTCACCCGGCTCGGCCGGCCTGAGGACATCGGCGACGCCTGCGTGTTCCTCGCCTCGAACGCGGCCTCCTGGATCACCGGTACCGACCTGGTCGTGGACGGCGGGGTCAGCGCCCGTCCGACGTGGTGACGCGCTCCTCGGGTGCGCTGTCCGCGGTGTCGTGCTCGTCCGGCTGGTCCAGGTCGCAGCCGTGATCGCAGATCAGGTCGATGACGGAGCGCAGCAGTTCGGAGGAGTCGTCCGAGCGCCAGACCAGGTGGAAGCGGTGCTCCGGGCCGGGCTCGGCCAGCGGCAGCACCGCGATGCCGGGGAGGGCGATGTTCGCGGGGTCGTCGATGTCGGCGGGGTGGGCGTGCACCAGGCCCGATGCCGTGCCGGCCGCCACCAGGGAGAGCAGCTGCTCCTGTTCGCGGAGCCGGTGGTGCTGCCACAGCGGGGCCACGCCGCGGTCGGCGAAGAAGCGTACGGTCGCGTCGTGCACGCCGGGTGCCGTGTCGCGCTCGTTGATCAGGAAGGGCATGCCCTCGAACGCCCCGAGCGGTACCGGCACCTGCCGGGTCAGCGGGCCGGGCGCGGGGACGGCCACATGGTCGTCGCGGTACCTGCCGACGATCAGGGACGAGGTGCCCTGCGGCGGCAGCGGGTCGCGGACCAGGGCGAGGCCGAGGTCGCCGCGTACGACCGCGTCCAGGGCCTCCAGGCTCCACAGGGGGACGGCCACCACGGCCACATCGGCGTGTTCCCGCGCCACCTTGCCGATGAGCGCGTCCACGAGCCGGGCCGTGCCCGGTGCGCAGCCGATGCGCAGTTCGCCGAGGCGGGCGGCGCGCAGGGACCGCGCGGCGTCCGTGACCTCGGCCACCGCGGAGAGCGCACGGCGTGCCGCGGGCAGCAGTTCACCGCCTGCCGCGGCGAGCGACACCCGGCCGCTCGTCCGGTCGAACAGGATCAGGCCCAGCTCGCGCTCCAGGTTCCGGATCCGCCGGCGTACGGCGGCGGGTGAGACGTGCAGCCGGGCCGCGGCGCGGCCGTAGTGCAACTCGTCGGCCACCAGGGCGAAATATTCCAGGTCGCGCAGTTCCACGTGTCGCTCCCCACCTCGCTCGGCCGACGGGTACCCGCGCCGGCCCGGTGTGCACCGGGCCGGCGCGGGTGACCGGCTGGAAGCGCCTGTCAGTCGTCGCTCTCTTCGTCGTCCCACTCGCCGGTCTGGACCAGCGAGGTGTGCGTCCCGGCACCGGTGCTCTGGGAGCCGTGGTGGCCCGCCGTCGCGTTCGAGTAGCCGGAGTCGGTGGACGCGATCTTGCTGTTCAGAAACTCGTCGCTGTCGGCGGTGGCGGTGCCACCGGCCATCAGCACGAGTGCGGCGACCGGGCCGACGACGGCGGCCACGCGCTTCACAGTGCGGTTCATGTTGGATGCCTCCATTGGGTTAAGCACGGAAAGGCGGCCCCTTGCGCCGCCTCGCGATCGATGAGTAACCGTGCGTACGCAACAGCACACGTGGCATCACCTGAATGGAACGGACCATTTCCGGGAGACACTCCTTTGTGCTAACGACTCGGCCCGCGATTGTGGTCCGGACGTGTCGAGGCGCGGACCGCCGTCAGGGCCACTTCATTGCCTCGCGGGCCGGGTCGTCACCGCCCTGCTGCATGCTGTGCAGGGAAGCGGTCAGGGTGTCCACCTCCCGGGGGGTGTTGTAGAGGGCGAGTGAGGCGCGTGCCGCGCTTTCCAGGCCGTAGTGGCGCAGCGCGGGCTGGGCGCAGTGGTGGCCGGCGCGGACGGCGATGCCGTCCCGGTCCAGCCACTCGGCGATCGTCGCCGGGTCGTATCCGGCGACGGTGAAGGTGAGGACGGAGATCCGTTCCGGCGCCGAACCCAGCAGTTCCAGCCCGGGGACGGTGGCCAGGGCCTGTACGGCGTACTCCGTCAGGGCCTGCTCGTACGCCGTGACGGCGGTGCGGTCCTGGGACGTGAGCCAGTCGATGGCGGCGTGGAGGCCGAGGGCGCCGGCGATGTTGCCGGTGCCGGCCTCCAGGAGGTGCGGCACGGCAGCGAAGGTCGTCCGGCCGAACTCGACCGACTCGATCATGTTGCCGCCGCCCTGCCACGGCCGCATCGCCGCCAGCACCTCCGGTTTGCCGTACAGCGCGCCGATGCCGGTGGGCCCGAACAGCTTGTGGCCCGAGAAGACGTAGAAGTCGGCGTCCAGCGCCTGGACGTCCACCGGGAAGTGGGCGACCGACTGGGCGCCGTCCACCAGCACCTTGGCACCGTACCGGTGTGCCAGCGCGGTCATCTCCCGCACGGGCGGGACGGTGCCGAGCACGTTGGAGGCGTGGCTGAGCGCGACCAGCTGGGTGCGGTAGGAGAGCAGGTCGGCGAAGGCGTCCTGGTCGATCTGCCCGTCCGGCAGCAGCGGTACGGGCACCACCCGGGCGCGCCGCTCCTTGGCGATCATCTGCCACGGCACGATGTTGGAGTGGTGCTCCAGGACCGGGACGAGGATCTCGTCGCCGGCGCCGAGGTTGGCCCGGCCCCAGGTCTGGGCGACCAGGTTCACCGCCTCGGTCGTGCCGCGGGTGAAGACGATGTCGTCCGGGGACGCCGCGCCGAGGAACGAGGCGACGGCCGCGCGGCTCCCCTCGTATGCCTCGGTGGCCTCGCGGGCCATGGTATGGGCGCCGCGGTGGATGTTGGAGTTGGCGGTGGCGTAGAAGCCGGCGAGGGTCTCGATGACCTGGCGCGGTTTCTGGGTGGTGGCGCCGTTGTCGAGCCAGACGAGTGGGTGGCCGTTGACCGTACGGTGCAGTACCGGGAAGTCGCGCCGCACGGACTCGGGGTCGAATCCGGGCCCGGTGGGCGCCTTGAACGCACCGGGGGCCTCGGGAGCGGGCGCCTCAGGAGTAGTCATGGTACTTGGACACCTCGACGTTCTGGAGCACGGCGATGGCGTCCTCGACGAGGACCGCGGTGTTGAAGTACGCGGTCATCAGGTAGGAGGTGATCGCCCGCTTGTCGGTGCCCATGTTCCGCATGGCCAGACCGGGTTCGACCTCGTCGGGCACCTCGGAGGGGCGCAGCCCCACCACGCCCTGCTCGGCCTCGCCGGTCCTGATGAGCAGGATTTCGGTGGTGCCGGCGGCGGCGCCGGACCCGTTGCTGAAGCCGACCTTGTCGGAGGGCAGCAGCGGCACGCCCCGCCAGGTCAGCAGCGGGCTGCCGAAGCGGGTGTCCATCACCGGGGGCACACCCCGGCGCGTACACTCCCGGCCGAACGCCGCGATGGCCCGGGGGTGGGCGATGAAGTAGCCCGGCTGCTTCCAGACCTTGGTGAGCAGTTCGTCCAGGTCGTCGGGGGTCGGCGCGCCGGTGCGCGTCTGGACCCGCTGGCCGGGGCTGACGTTGTGGAACAGGCCGAATCCGGGGTGGTTCAGCAGCATGGCTTCCTGGCGCTCGCGCAGCGCCTGGATGGTCAGGTCGGCCTGGGCCCGCACCTGGTCGTTGGGGTCGTTGTAGAGGTCGGAGACACGGGTGTGGACGCGCAGCACGGTCTGGGCGACGGTCATGTGGTACTCGCGCGGTGTGTCCTCGTACTCCACGTAGGTGCCCGGCAGTTCGGGCTCGCCCACGTGGCCGCCGGCCAGTTCGATGGGGGCTTCCCGGCCCGCGAGCCGCTCGCCGCCGTCGCGGTACGTGTCGAGCGCGGCGCACAGCCCCTCGTCGCGGCCGGCCAGACGGGCCAGCACGGAGCGTTCGACGCACAGCGCGACGCCGGGGGTGAGGGCCTTGACCTGGTACGGCATGGGCTCTTCGCGGGTCCAGGCGTCGAGGTCGAAGAACTGGCCGTCGCCGATCACCTCCAGGACGGTCTCATCGCCGTAGCGGGTGGTCACCCGCTTCTCGGCGCGGCCCATGACCAGCACCCAGAGGCGGTCGCAGGTGTCGCCCTCGTTCCGCAGTAACTGCCCGGCGTCGAAGGTGACTTCGGTGAACCCGCGGGCCAGCTCGTCGAGCAGGGCCGGGTCGGCCTCGCGCAGGAAGGGCATTTCCCGCAGGTCCTCGCTGATCACCCGGCGATTGCCGTCGTTGTCGGTGTCGACGGTGATCCGGTCGTCGCCGAGCAGGAAGGTGCGACGCCGGTTGACGCGGAAGACGCCGGAGTCGACGTCCACCCAGGGCAGTGCGCGGAGCAGGTAGCGCGGGGTCCTGCCGCGCATCTGCGGCCGGGTCTTGGTGGTCGTGGCCAGTTGCCGTGCGGCGTCCGGGCTGAGGCTGCGGCGGTGGTCATTCATCGGGACTCCTGGAAGTCGGTAGGGGGGTCGCCCCGTGCGAAGTCCCGGCCTCCGATGCGGCGCGGACCGGGACGGGGCGATCGTCACGGTGGACACTCGCCGCCCACAAGAAGGCACCGCACCCATGCGGTCCGGAAATGATCGGCCAGCCCTTTGTACCGATTGCTCCGGAATGCAACTATTTATTCGGGAAACACGGCGTGACCAGCGCCCCAGCCTCGTACTGGCACAAACCACACCTCTTCGGCACACCGCGCGCCCACGCCAACAGCCGTACGGGAACGGCTTGATGACGTCCGTACCGCCGTCACCAGTCGGCGTCGTCGAGCACCAGCCGGCCCGCCTTGCGGTACTCGCGGCGCGCACCGTCCAGCAGGTCGGCGTTGCGCACCGAGTCGCCCCGTTCGGCAGCCGCGTACGCCGCGGTGACCACAGCACTGCGGATGGCACCGCCGGCCAGCTCGAACTCCCGGGCGCACGGCCCCGGGTCGATGTCCTCGGCGCAGGGGACGTGCGCGAGGCTGTGCCGCCACAGGGCGAGGCGCTGGTCGGGGGCGGGGAACGGGAAGTCGACGATCAGGTCCAGCCGGCGGGTGAACGCCTCGTCGATGTTGGCGCGCAGGTTGGTGGTGAGCAGCGCGATGCCGTCGAAGGACTCCAGCCGCTGGAGGAGGTAGGCGCTCTCCATGTTGGCGTACCGGTCGCCGGCCTCCTTGACCTCCGACCGCTTGCCGAACACGGCGTCGGCCTCGTCGAAGAGCAGCACGGCGTCGGTGCGGTCGGCCTCGGCGAAGATCCGTTCCAGGTTCTTCTCGGTCTCCCCCACGTACTTGTCGACGACGGAGGAGAGCTGGACGACGTAGAGGTCCAGCCCCAGGTCGGCGGCGACCACCTCGGCGGAGAGCGTCTTGCCGGTACCGGAGTCGCCCGCGAACAGCCCCAGTACGCCGCGCCCGCGCCCGCCGCCGGCGTTCAGCCGCCAGTCGCCGAGGACCCGGTCGCGGTGGCGGGCCCTGCGGGTCAGCTCGCGCAGTGCGGTCAACTGGGTGCCCGGCAGCACCAGGTCGTCCCAGCCGACCTCGGGGCTGATACGGCGGGCGTGCCGCTCCAGCCCGGAGGCGGACTGCCGGCGCGCCGCGAGCCGCAGGTGCGCGGCGGTCAGCGGGGTGCCGTCGAACTCCGCCAGCGCCACCGCGGCCCGGGCGGCCCGGCGCACACCTGCCTCCCCTAGACGGTAGGCGGCAACGACCGGCGCGAGGTCGAACTCCGTTTCCGCGGTGGGGTTTTCGGCCTCCCCGGTGGGGGCCGGGGCCCCACCGGCGGCTTCGAGGGCCGCGGTCCAGGCCGCCACGTCGCCCGCGCGCTGCCGGGGCACGTCCAGGACGAGCGGGTCGCGGCCGTCGTCGGACCACCGGGGGTCGTACGGACGGGTGTCGGCCAGGAGCACGGTGACGTCGTCCGCCGCGAGCGCGCGCAGCAGGGTACGCGGCTGCTCGGGCAGGGCGGGCACGACGATCGCGCGGCCGGTCAGCCGTGCCTCCCGCAGCAGTTCCGCGTACGGCGTCTCGTCCTCCGGTGTGACGTGGAGGGCGCCGAGCCCGGCGGTGTGCAGTGCGGCGGTGGCGCAGGCCGGACCGTCGCCGGCGCGGTGCTCGCGCAGGTAGACGGTGAGCGGTCCGCGCGCCAGCCGCTCGGCCAGCGCGCGGGCGAGCGGGCCGGGGTCGGGCGCGGCAGCCGGCGGCCGGACGCTGCCGGCCAATTCCGCGTCCGGTGTGTCGTCGCCCAGGAGGTGGGCCAGGACCCGGTCGGGGACGCGCAGGCCACGGCTGAGGAAGGGGCGCTCCGGCTCCTCGACGGTGAGCAGGCCCAGCGCTCGTAGTGGCGCGGTGGGGTGGAGCCGGGCGCGCGCCGCCGCGGCGTGCGGGGGCACCCCGCACAGGTCCAGCGCCAGCCCCGTGGTCGCCCGGCGGCGGCTCACATCGTCGTTGAGGTAGCCGTAGAGCGGCTCGAAGCCACGGTCGAGGTCGGGGGCGAGCGCGACGAGCAGGATGCGGGTGTCCAGCTCGGTCAGGCCCAGACGGCCGGCGAGCAGGTGCAGCCGGTCGTCCGCCGCGGCAGCCGGCGATTCCGGTGCGTCCGCCGGGGCGGGCGCGTCCCGCTCGGCGGCCTCGTCCGCCGCCGGGCCCTCCCCGTTGCGCAGCAGGTGGAGCACCGCGTCCTCGGAGAGGTAGAGCCCGCGCAGCGGGTCGTCGGCGGTCGGGTCGGTGGCGCGGCGCCGGTCGACCAGCAGGGCCACGCGCTCGCGCAGCAGGGCGAGGCGGGCGAGCAGCGGATCGGCGCAGCGGGCGTCGGCGGACGAGGTGTCGGGCGAGGGTGCGGGCGTGCTCACTGTGCGGCCCCTCCGGCGGCCAGGTGGCCGGGCCGGTGCCGGCGTTCGGCGTTGTCGTCGAGCGAGCCGTCGATGTTGCGGACGCGCACCGCCGCGCCTTCGGTGACCGGCGGTCCCGCGTCGTACTCCGGGTACGCGGGGAACGGCACGGTCATGACGACGTCCAGCGACGGCTTCAGCTCGCCGCCGAGCGCGGTCCACACGTCGGACATGGAGCGGGCATCGCTCTGCGGGGTGCCGACGGTCAGCGGAACGGTCAGGCCGAGTTCCGCGAGCGGGCCGGTCAGCCGGTCCGGGGACAGGGTCTCGTGCGGCATCAGGGTGGCGAGCACCGCGGAGAGCAGGCGGTGCTCGTCCTGCGGGCGCTTGGTCCAGGCGGTGACGAGGTAGGCGAGCCGGAACCAGCGCGGCGGCTGCCGCCGGGACCGCACCGCTCCCTGGTCGTCACGGACCGGGACGGTGCCGCGCTGGCGCCGCTGGACGTCCTCGCGGATGTCGTAGAGGTAGGCGTCGATCACCGGGCCGTTGCGCCGGGCCGCCCATTCCCGGGTGGGGGCGTCGAAGGCGATCTCGACGCCGGAGCCTGCCAGCGCACCGCCGGTCAGCAGCCCCTTGAGTACCTCGTCCACCTCGTGGATCACGGTCGTGCCCTTCACTTGCCGCGTGTCTTGTGCTCACCCCATCGTCACCGCGCGGGGCCGGTACCGGCAGCCGTTCCGGGGCCGCGCACGGGGCACCCAACGATGCCCCGGGGGCCCTTGACGGACGCCCGATCCGTCAGATGTAGCCTTCACGGAGAGCAAACGCCACGGCATGAGCCCGATTGCGAAGGTGCAACCGGGTCGTCAGGCCGTGCATCACGTTTTTGACGGTGCGTTCGGAGTACGAGAGCTTGCCAGCGATCTCACCGGTGCCCAGGCCCTCGGCGACCAGGCGGAGCACGTCGACCTCGCGTGCGGTGAGGCCGGAAGCGGGAAAGTCGGCCGGCCCGGCCGCGTTCCGCTGCATGCTGCCTATCTGGCTTATCAGACGTCCCAGCAGGTCGGACGGCAGATCACCGTCACCGCGGGCCGCGGCGAGGATCGCCTTCAGGAGCCGGTTCCCGGTGGCCTCGCGCCGCCAGACGATGGTGCCGACGCCGCATTCAATCACCTGCAGCAACTCGGCTTCCCTGATCAGTTCGGTAACCAAAACGGCCCGGGAACCGTCTGTCCGTACGAGCCTGCGCAGCCGCGCCAGTGCTGTTTCGTCCAGTTTCTCGGTGAGCAGTACCGCTACCGAGCCTTCCGGAAGGGGTGTCGTCGTGTCGTCGACGAGTTCGACCTCCGGCTGCGCGCGCAGCTGGCTGACGGCCCCCGCGTGGGAGAGCGGATCCGACGCGTGGACGACGACCGGGACCCTGGTCCGAACGTGCACAGACATTCCCTTACATACTTGCCCTGCGGTACGTACGCTGCAGTGGGTACGAGCTTCTCTGTGTCCGTGCGCCCGACGGCCGGGTGCCCTTTCGGACAGGCCCCGTTGCGTGAGCGGCACGCACGCGATCAAGCCTGCGGCCGGCACCACGAGAGCCGCAATCGTGGCCGACCACGAGACAAACCACGAGATCAGCGGCGGTCGGTGCCGGTGACCACGCTCATCGAACGCGAGACCGCGCTCGGCCTGCTGTCCGCCGAAGCCGCCCGCGCCCGCGCCGGTACGGGGCGGCTGCTGCTGTTCCGGGGGCCCACAGGGGCCGGCCGCAGTGCCCTTCTGGACGCCGCGGCCCGGCACGGAGAGGACCACGGGATGCGGGTCCTGCGGACCGATTGTTCCGCCGAGAACGCCGACACCGCGTTCGGGCCCGTACTGCATCTGCTGGAGCCGCCGCCGTGCGCGGGGCTGGACGAGGACGCGCAGCGGCCGTCGCGCCACGACGGGCTGCCCGCCCGGCTGTGGCGGCTGCTGCGCTCGTACGCGTCCGCCTCGCCGCTGCTGCTGACCGTGGACAACGTGCACTTGGCCGACTCCGCTTCACGGCGCTGGCTGTCCGAGGCCGCCCGGCGGCTCGACGGGCTGCCCGTGCTGCTGGTGGCGAGCGAGCGTGTCCAGTACGACATCGCGCCGCCCCGTCACGGTCTGGCGCATGCCCTGTCGCCCTCGCAGCTGCGGGCGCACGCGCCTGCCCCGCTGTCCCCGAAGGCCTCGGCGGAACTGGTGCGCGCGGCCTTCGGCGCGGACGCGGCGGACGCCTGGGTGGACGGTTGCGTCCGTGCGGGGGCCGGCCTCCCGTTGCTGCTGCGGGCTTTGCTGGACGATCTGCGCGCGGTGGTGCCCGACGGCGGCCGGGACGGGGTGGCGCTGCCCGGCAGCTGTGCCGACCTCTACCCGGGGGCCTACGCGGCCGCCGTGCTGTGGTGGCTGGACAGCGCCGGGCCCGAGACCGCCGCCGTGGCCCGTGCCCTGGCCGAACTGGAGGAGACCGGCGGCGGCAACGCCCAGGTCACCGACGGGCTGCTGGCCGAGGTGAGCGGAGCGGGCGCGGCCCGGGTCGCGGGCTGGCTCACCGCGATGACCCGGCTGGGCCTGCTGCGCCGCGACCCCGGGCACGGCGGCCCGCTCTTCGCCCACCCCCTGCTGCGCGGCGCCGTGCTGGACGGCTGGCCGGAGGAGGACCGGCTCGACGTGCACCGGCGGGCCGCCGCGTACCGGTACCGCCGGGGCGACCGCGCCGAGGCGGTGGCCTGGCACCTGCTGCGGGCGCACCCGGAAGGCGTCGGCTGGGTCACCGACATGCTGCTGGACGCGGCGACGGAGGCCGCGCGCGCCGGCCGGAACGCCGACGCCGCCGCGTATCTGCGGGGCGCGCTGGACACCCCGATGTCGCGCGAGCGCCGCGCCGAAGTACTCACGCGTCTCGGCGCGCTGGAGTTCTCCACCGTACGGTCGGCGGGGGTGCCCCGGCTGACCGAGGCGCTCCGTCTTCAGCAGGCGCCCAGGGAAAGGGTGCTGACGGCGCTCACGCTGGGCACCGCGCTCATCCACCGGGGCGAGGCGCGGGCCGCCTTCGATGTCCTGCGGGGCATCGACGACCAGGACGATCCGGTGCTGGCCCGTACGGTGCAGACGGCGGCCGCGCTGCTCTCCGACCACGACCGGGACATCCGGCGCGAGGTGCACCAGCGGCTGCGGGAGACCGCGAAGCGGCGGCCCACCGCGCTCAGTCCGGCCGTGCACACCCTGCTGGTGCGGTACGAGGCCGCCGCGGGCATGCTGTCGGCCGAGGACGCGATGCGGCAGATTCGGCAGTTCGTCGCGGCGCCCGAGGACCATCTGCTGCTGCCGTACCGCATGAGCGCGGCCTCCACCGTCGCCCAGTGGGCGGACGCGCTGGAGGACGCCGACCGCTACGTGCAGGACGGACTGACCCAGCGACTCTCGCCCCTGCATCCGGCCCACCACGCCCTCGTCAACACCCGTGCGGACACCGAGGCGGCGCGCGGCGAATTCACGGCGGAGGACTACCCCGAAGTGCGGCCGTCGGAGGTGGCCCCGGGCCGCGCGGTGCCCACCAACATCCGGGCGCACTCGGTCATCTCGCTGGTCCGGTCCGGGCGGCTGGCGGACGCCCGGCGGATCGCGGCGGATGTACATGTCGATGAATCGACCGACGGCTGGCAGCTCAATCGCTTCCTCTACGCGCGTGGCGTGCTACGCGCCGCGGAAGGGGACCAGGTGGGTGCCCTGGACGACTTCCTCGACTGCGGCCGGCGGCAGTCGGCCCGGGACATCCTCAGCCCGGCCGTCTCCCCCTGGCGTTCGGCCGCCGCCGAGTGCCACCTGGCGCTCGGCCGGCCGCAGGCGGCGCTGCCGCTCGCCGAGGAGGAGTACCGGCTGGCGGCCGTCTGGGACACCCCCCGCGTGGTGGGCCGGGCGCTGCGTGTCCTGGGCGCCGCCACGGGCGGACGGCACGGCCTGGAACTCACCGAACGGGCCGTCACCGTACTGCGGGACGGCGCTCCGACGCCGGAGCCGGACGCCGAAAGCGGTGCGGCGGACGCCGGGGCGGCCCAGGGCCTGCACCTCGAACTGGTTCCGGCGCTGATCACACACGGCCGTCAGCTCGCCGCCGCCGGACATCCGCGCCGGGCCCGCCCCCTGCTGCGGGAGGCCGCGGCCACCGCCGACCACATGGGCGCGGCGCCGCTCCTCGCCCGGGCCGAGCGGGCGCTGCGCGACAGCGGCGCCCGGCGCGGGCCCGCCCGGCGCACCGGCGCGGGTGCCCTCACCGACAGCGAGCGCCGTATCGCCGCACTCGCCGCCGACGGCCGTACGAACGACGAGATCGCCGGCCTGCTGCACCTCGCCCGCCGCACCGTCGAAACGCACCTGACGAGCACCTATCGCAAACTCGGCATAAGGCGCCGCACCGCGCTGCGGGACGCACTGGCCGACGACGACGCCGGGGAGAACGGCGACCGGCACGCGGGGTGAGGCTCCCGCGGTCCACGCCTCCCCGGCCGGGCGCACCGCCCGGCCGGGGAGAGCTGCCTCTCTGTCAGTCGCCGTACCTCACGAGGTCGACGACTGGGAGCGCCCGAAGAACTCGATCTCGGCGAACGAGACCTGCTTCTTGGATCCGGTTCCGTAGGCGGACCGCACGGTGAACCGTACGGAGCTGATCTCGCCGACCCGGAAGGGGACGCGCTGGGCACCGCTGGCCTGGTCGAGGTTGACGGTCCGGGTGAAGTGCTTCCCCTCCGCCGTGGTCACGAGGGCGTCGATGCGGTGCGGCAGGGCCGCCTTGGTGAGGTCGGCGGGGCGGTTCGAGATGCCGGGAGTGATCATCAGGTCGAGCAGCCGGACCGGGTCGTGGAACCGTGCCTCGACCCACTCCCCCTCGCCCGACTGCGAGACGCCCGGCCCCCACCAGGTGTTGTTGAACTTGTCGCCGACCAGGCTCGGGCCGTGATCGGGGAAGGACCGGGACGCCGCCCAGTCCTCCGGGGAGACCTGCGCCCGCTTGGCGAAGTGATCGCGCACGGCGTCCACCACGGTGCCGATGTTGAAGAGGGCGAAGACCACGAGGCCGACCACGAGCAGGCGGAACGTCCAGCTGAATATGCGGCCCAGGTCCCGGCGGAGGCGCGGGCGGGAACCGGCCCACGGCGCCGGCCGGTTGCGGCGGTCCAGCAGCCGGCGCCACCACGGGAGCCGGACCGGTGCGTCCGGGCGCGCGGCGAGCGACATGGCGCAGCGCCGGCAGAAGTGGCGGTCGGGGCGGTTGCCGGTGGAGCACCACGGGCAGGGCGGGCCGCCGTCCTCACCGGGTTCCATGGCGGGCCCCTGCGCGACCGGGCGGGCCGCTTCGGGGCGGCCGGGCAGTACCGGCGCCGCGACCGGCGCCGCCGCCACCCGCTCCTCGGGGTCGGCCACCGGGATGAGCAGCGCCCTGGCCCGCTCGTCGGCGGCCGCCTGGTCGTGCGGGGGCTGCTGCGCGCGGTCGGCGGGGGCGGCAGCAGCGGGGGACGGGTTGGCAGCCGCCGCGGGGCCTTCGGGCGTGGCGGGGGTGTGCGGCTGCGGGGGCTCCGGGGACGCGGCGGCGTACGGTGCCGCGGCGGCGCTCCGGGGGTCGGCGGTGCCCTGGGGCGCGGCGGTGTCCGCTCCGCCGACGGCATCCTGACGGAGCGTCGTCTCCTCGGGCCCGACGGCGTCGGGAGATGGGGCGGCGGGGGCCGGGGCGGCGGGGCTGCCGCTGCCGGCGGGCGCGCCCGGAGCGCCCGGGCGGCCCTCGTCCAGCTTCGGCGGCTTCCAGCCCAGTACCGTGCCGCAGCCGTCGCAGAACGACTGGCCCGGTGCCGTACGGGTGCCGCACTCGGGGCAGTCCGCCGGACCGCCGGGGGCGGAGGAGGCGGAGGCGGAGTTGTGGTCGGTCACCTGTCGGTCGTCCTTTCGGCTTCGGTCACCTGGACCGTGTAGGGCATGTGAGCGGGGCGGGCAGCGGCGACGAGCCGCTCCAGCCGGTGTTCGTCGTGGGGCCCCGGGTTGGGGAGCCGGAGTTTCACGTGCAGGCTCGGGCGGCGTCCGCCGGGGAACGGGCCGAGGGGCCGGGCGTCCCAGGTGGCGCCACCGCTCTCGGCGATCTCCGGTGCGACGCCGAACGTGAGCCGGACGGCCTCCTCCAGACCGCGCCGGGTGCCGCGGATGCGGTGCAGGCGTACGGCGGCGGCGACCGCGGCGCGCAGCTGCGCCGGGTCCTCGGGCAGGTCCGGTCCGCCGTCGGGCGCGGCACCGACCCACTCGCCGAGCCAGCGGGTGAAGTCGACCGGCGCGAGCGAGGGGGTGAAGTAGGAGTCCAGGCAGTCCAGGACGTTGTGGATGGGCGCGAGTACCTCGTCGAGGCCGGCGACGAAGCGCTGCGCCAGGTCGTCCTCGGCGAAGACGGCGGGCAGCATGTCGCTCAGCGGGACGGACGAGTCGAGCCCGTCGACCGAGCCCCTCATGAGGCGTCCCCGATCACCCGGACGCGGTGGTCGAAGGAGAAGACCAGCGCGGAGGGCTCCAGGGCGATCCGGTCGGTGGGGTCGCCGCGCTTGCCGGTCAGCGGGTCGGCGGGGTGCAGCAGCACCTGGTCGACGAGTTCCACGCCGGGCACCCGCTGGAGGACCGCGAAGACCTCGCCGGCCTGCACCGGCCGCCCGAAGGGCCAGCCGGTGCCGTGCGCGCCGCCGGTCAGCGGGTCCAGGTGGCGGTAGAGCGCGTCGTGGGCGTCGCGGCGGACCCGGTCGGTGTCGGTGCCGCGGAAGGCGTGCAGCGTCGCGACGACGGTGACGCCCTGGTAGTAGGGCGGGCCCACGGCCAGCCGGGTGCCGATCAGCCGCCGGTCGTCGAGGTAGCGGGTGATCCGGCCGAGCAGCGCGTCGTTGGGGACGAGCTGCTCGAAGCGGAGCCGGCCGCCCGGGTCCGGCACCGCCTGCGGGATGACCAGGACGCGTACGGCGTGCGCACCGTGCTCGTCCGGTTCGGCGGCCAGGCAGGTGATGCGGGCGGTCTCGGGGGCCGCGCGGCGGGCGAGCTCCTCGTAGTCCCGCAAGGTGACGGCCCGGTCCTGGGCGCTCAGCGCGATGGGCGCGCGGACCTTCGCCTCCTCCACGGTCTCGCCGTCCACGCCGCCGCTCGCGGCCTCGCGGTTGGTGACCTCGGCGACGTACGGGACGGAGTCGCGCAGCACCTGGATGGCGCCGCGGGCGACGTTGCCCGACTTGCCGCCGCCGGTGCGGTACTGGCGGGCGCGGACGACGGCGCCCTTGGGCGGTACGGCGCCGTACTGACGCAGCGTGCCGTCCGGCTCGCGTACGGCGGGGCCGAAGGCGATCTCGCCGGTGGCGGCGTCGAGGGTGACGTGCCGGTCCTCGGGGCCGGAGGCGGCGAAGTGGCCGACGACCTCCCAGTCGGTCCAGCCGTCGCGCTCGGCGACCTGGAGGTGCAGCGGCGGCACATCACCGACGACGGGCGCGTGGGCGAGCCGCATCCGCTGGGCGGGCAGCCCGGCGGCCTCGCCGAGGAGTTCGTCGCGGACGGTGTCGGCGTGCACGGCGGGCGTGGTGCCGCCGATGGTGAACGCCTCGGCCACGCGGACGGTGGGCGAGACGGTGTAGAAGGGCTGGCCCGCGACGGGGTCGGTGACGCGGCAGCGCAGCCAGCCGGCCTCCCGTCGGCCGGCGCGGGACAGCACGTGCCCGCCGGGTACGTGCAGGACCACTTCACCGGGCCGGTTCAGACCACCGGTGGTGTCCCGCTCGACCTCGCACGGCGCCCAGCCGTCCGCGGTCCACGCCTCCCAGACCAGCGGGGGCTGCCGGGGGTCCACACCGACACCGTCGACGCGGCTCTCCAGGGTCAGCACGACGGCGCAGTGCGGTACGGCGGCGCTCAGCCCGAACAGCATCCGGTCGCCGGGGCGCGGGGCCTCGGCGAAGCAGTTGACGTCCTTGCCCTCGACGAGGTCGGTGGTCCGCTCGGTGACCTCACCGTCCTGCGGGTGGACCACGAGGTGCGACAACTCGCTCGGCACGATGACCAGTTCACGCTCGGTGGCGAAGACGGACGCCTCCTCGCTCTCGGTGCGCGCGGTGGCGACCTCGGTCCCGAGGGCGAGCCGTACGGGCTGCTCCTGGGGCGCGGAGAGCCAGAACGTCACGTCCGCCCGTGCCGCGGCGGGCGGGAACAGTGTGATGCCGAGCAGGTCCAGGAAGGCCAGATGGTTCTTCTCGGGCACCCGGTTGAGCCGGTAGACGATCTGGTCGGCCATGTGCGCGACCGTCTCCACGAGCGTCACTCCGGGGTCGGAGACGTTGTGGTCGGTCCACTCCGGGGCGCGCTGCTGGATGTAGCGCTTGGCGTCGTCGACGAACTGCTGGAAGCGCCGGTCGTCGAGGTTCGGGGAGGGCAGGGCCATCAGCGGTCGCTTCCAATGTGCTCGTCGGACTTGCGGAGGGAGATACCGGTCGCGCCGGCCGGGTCGGTGGAGCCGGAAGCGGCCGGCTCGTCGTGCGAGGGGATGACGTAGAACGGGAAGACCAGGCTGCGCGGGTTGTTGGTGCCGCGGATCGAGTAGCGCACGTCGATGAAGAGCACCCCCTGGTCGTCGCCGGCCGTCACGGTGACGTCGTCCACCTCGATGCGCGGCTCCCAGCGGTCGAGGCTGGCGTACACCTCGTGCTGGATGCGGCCGGCGGTCGCCTCGTTGACCGGCGCGAAGACCATGTCGTGGATGGCGCAGCCGAATTCGGGGCGCATCGGGCGCTCCCCCGGCGCGGTGGCCAGTACGAGCCGCATGGCCTCCTCCACCTCGCGCTCCCCGCTGACCAGGGCGATGCCGCCCGTGGGGCTGATGCGCAGGGGGAACGACCAGCCGGAACCTACGAACTGTCCGGACATCAGTGGGCCACCTGCCTTCTCTGTTCCATGACCTTCCCGGTGATGCGCTCGGCCGTCACGGGATCGGGTACGGCTTGTTGTTGACCAGCACGACGCCCTGGAGCATGAGCGTGGCGGCGCGGATGCCGACGTTGGCGACGGAGTTGACCTGGATGGTGCCGCCGGCGCTGACCGTCGCGGCGCCCAGCGCCTTGAGGCTCAGCGCGCCCATCGCGTCCACGTTGACCGCTCCGGCGAGGGACTTGACGTTGACCAGCCCCCGGCCCTGGATGTTGAGCATGCCGCCGCTCTTGATGGTCAGATTGCGGCGCGCGCTCAGGTCCAGGTCCGTGCCCGCCTCCACCGACACCGACCGGCTGCCCTTGATGGTGACGCTGCCGGAGCTGTCGATGGCGATCTCGGTGCCCGTACGGTCCAGGTTGACCGTCAGCTTGTTGTCCCCGGTGCTCAGCCGCACGCCGCGCTTGCCGCCGGTGCGCTGGTCGAGCAGGTCCACGCGGTTGCCGCTGCGGTCGGCCAGCGTGCGCCGGCTGACGGTGCCGCGCGTCGAGTCGTACAGCGGTACGTCGACGGGGTCCGGCTTGTCCTTGCCGTTGTAGAGCCCGCCGATGACGTACGGATGGTCCAGGGCTCCCCGGTCGAACGCGACCAGCACCTCGTCACCGACGTCCGGGCCGATCACCCCGCCGCCCTTGGTGCCGCCGAACTGCACGGTCCGCGTCCAGTCGCTGGTGTACTTGTCGTCCAGCCAGGGGAACTGCAGCTTGACCCGCCCCTGCTTCAGCGGGTCCTTGATGTCGGTGACCAGCGCGTTGGCGACGCTCGGCAGCTTCGGCTGCATGCTCGTACCGCCCGAGGCCAGGCCGTACAGGGACCGCCACTGACGGCCGCTGACGGTCAGCACGGTCTCGTAGTGCCGGCCGTCCCCGAAGGAGTGGCGGGCAGCGGTCACCGTGTACTTGCCCTCGAAGGGCTCCCCCACGTCGGCGAGCGCGACGGGCACGCCGGGCCGCAGCTTCGGGTTGCCGCGCACCGTCACCTCCAGCTCGGCGAAGGCCCCGGTCACGTCGTCGGCCACGGCCTGCGCCGCGTACCGGACCTGGGCCTGGGTGTCGAGCGGGGTGTCGGTCTCCACCAGGGTGGCGGCGCCGAACGCCGAGGACGCCTGGCCCGGGGTGGTCCCGATCGACACGCCGGGAGTGGTGCTGGCAGGCGCCCGGCCGACCAGGTCCCGCTTGGTCGTCACGTCCCAGCCCCGCGCCTCCACCCGGCTCACCTGGTCGGCGGAGGTCACCGCGGCCCGGCAGCGCAGGATGTCCACGCCCGCCTCCAGGACGAACGGGCTCTTCTCGCTCGGCGTGCTCACCGGGGGCGCGCCGGACGCCGGATCGGCCTTGACGAACTGCAGCTTGCCCTTGGAGCTCAGCGACAGCACCCGCTCGCTCTCATCGGCCAGCCGGCACGCGAAGTCCCAGTCGGTGACGTTGGCCTGGGTGAGGAACTCGTACTTGGCGGTGGTGCCGTCGATCCGGCCGACCGGCACCCGGTCCTGGCCTGCCAGCTTGCGGACGATGTCGGACGCGGTCATGGACCGGTAACCCATCACCCGGCGCTGCCGCAGCATCCGGTGGCCCAGGTCGTAACCCCGTACGACGGTGAAGGTGCCGGTGCCGTCGTAGTCCGTCTCCAGCCCCGTCACCTCGCCGGTGAGCAGCACGGACTGCGCGCCCTGGCCGTCGGCCACCGGCGCCAGCTCGGCCTTGGCCCCGATCTTGATGCCCGCCTCGCCGAGCAGCTTCCGCTTCGGGTCCCGGAAGGTGAGCTCGAAGGCACCGGGCACCCCGGCCCCGAAGTCGACCCAGCCCCCGACGAGGAGCCGGGCGTGCTGCGGCTTCAGCGGCGCGCCACCGACCTTGACGTGGAAGACGTTGGAGTAACCGATCTGGGTCATCAGGAGCCGACCTCTTCAGCGGCGGGAAGCATCAGTTCGGTCCCCGGCCGCAGCTGTGCGGGATTGTCGATGTTGTTGGCCTCGGCGATGGTGCGCCAGGCGGTGGCGTCGCCGTACTCGCGGAAGGCGAGGAACTGCAGCGAGTCGCCGGCCACCACGCGGTGCACGCGGCGCGCGGTGAGCGCGCCGGAGGTGGGGTTCTGGCCCGCGGTCTGGCTCGGGATCTCGTGCAGCTGCACCTGGCAGGTGGCGCGGATCGGCACGCCGGTGGTGCCGAACAGGGTGTACTGCGCCTCCACGGCACTGACGTACGCGGTGAACCGGGCCGTCGAGAACGACCCCCACTCGAACACCACCCACGGCGTCGACGGCTGCTTCGCCGCGATGCTCGCCGAGGTCACCTCACAGCACGAGAACAGCGCCTCGACGTTCTTGCGGACCTCGTTGCTGTCCGGCTCACCGGACTTGTCCAGGAACACCTCGACCGTCATCTCGCGCGGCGCGGCCCCCATGAACTCCGGGAGCGCGCCGTCCCGCACGGCGGCGGTCGGCGTGGTCTTCCACTCGGCACGCCGGCTCAGCGCGAGCTGCGCCGGGTTGAAGTCGAAGTGGAACGTGCTGATCAGACCGCCCGGCTTGGTGCTGTAGCCGAGCGGCGGCTGATGGATGGCGAGCGTCGCCCGTACCAGGCTCTTGCCCGCGCCGCCCTTTCCCCTGCCCGCCATCTACGCCGCCCCCGCATCCGTGAAGCCGTGGTGCGCGATCTCCAGCGTCTCGGTCGCCACGGCCGGACTGGCCGGGTCCAGGGACGGCCCGCGCCAGCTGACCGGCAGTACGTCCAGGAGTCCCCAGCGGGCGACGACCGAGCCGTCCGCACGCAACGCGGCGATCTGCGCGGTCGGCCGCACCACGCCGCTGGTGACGGAGGAGACCCAGGCGGCCACCTTCGCGGTGTCCGGGGTGAGCGGCCGGGTCAGCGTGATGTGCGAGAAGCTCACACGGGAGGGCAGCTGCCAGACGAAGCCGTTGTTGCCGCCCTCCTGCCGCTGCTCGATCTCCACCTCCGAGGACAGGCCCTCGCAGCCGTTGAAGTCGCCCAGGCTCTCACCGTCGATGGTCAGGTTGAAGAAGATCGTGGAACCGGGGTCCTGGTCCTGCGGCATCGAGCTGGGCCTTCCTGGTGCGGCTCATGGGTTCTGCTGGTCGGTGGCTGTCGGGGCGGCGGCGGGCGGGGAAAACCCGGTCAACGACGGGGATCGCGCAGCCTCCCGATCCGCTCGCGGTCGAGCCGCAGCTCGGTACGGAGGAGCCGGGTCAGCGGCCCGATGAGACGGTGCGTCAGCTCATCGACCTGCCCGTCCGTCAGCTTCCGTGCGTCGAAGCCACCGGTGTCCGGCGTCCCCGCGCCACCGCTCTGCCGCGAGGAGTTGACCGCGCGGTGCGACGCCCCGCCACCCACCGGCCGCGACGTGCTCCGCGACTGCCGCGCACCCTTCCCGGCCCGCTGCACGGCGGTGGAGCCGGACGCGGATGCGGACGAGGACGAGGGCGCGGACGTGGCCGTGGATGCGGACGGTGCCGCGGACGCGGGGGCCGCCGTGGGCGTCGGCGAGGACTTCGCCGCCTGCCGGGACGGTGCCGCCACGGGCGCGGGGGCCACGGGCGGGGTCGAGGCCGGGGCCGGGGCCGGAGTCGGGGTGCTCACTGACGCTTTCTGTACCGGGAGTACGGCGGGGGGCGCGACGGGAGGCACGGCGGGGGCCCCGGGTGCACCGGCCGGCGTCGCGGCCGGCGGTGTCGCGCCCGGCCGCGCCACTGCCTGCGGTGCTGCTCCCTGCGGCGCTGCTGCCTGCGGTGCTGCTGCCTGCAATGGCATCGCGGGTGATGCCGGTACCAGTGGGACCGTTGCCAGTGGTGCTGCTGCCGGTCCGGTCGTGGGACGGGCCGTCATTGGTGCCACGGGCGGTGTGGCCACCGGAGGTGTCGCGGTGGCCCGCTGCACCGGGCGCTGCATGGGCAGCGTCGGCGCCGGCCGGGCCAGCGGGACTGCCCTGCCCGCCCCCTGCGGTGCCGCAGGCGCGTGGGACGCCTGCGCGGACGGGACGCCCGGCTGCCCCGCCGGACCGGGGGATGCCGGAGAGGCGGGGTGCGCCGGGGCCGCGCTCGGCGAGGCGGCCGGGCCGACCGCGGCCGACGGCTGACGCGTCGTCAAGCGCTGGACCGGGGGCCGCTGGGAAGCGGGGGCTGCCGCGGGGCCCTGGGCCGTGGGGCTCTGGGGCGCAGGGCCCTGGGCTGCACGCTGGACCGGTGCCCCGGTGCCACCTGCCGCGGGCCGGCCGCCCACTGCCCGTACGGTCTTCCTCGGCTCGCTCCCGCGGTCCGCTGCCGTACCCCCTTCGGGCAGGCGGCGCAGCGCTACGGGGGCGACGGGTGCGCCCGGCACGGCCGGCGACGCCGGAGCAGCCGGTGCGGCCGACGGGCCGGAAGCAAGCACCGGCCGGGAAGCGGCCAGCGGCTTCGCCGCCGAAACACCGAGGAGCGGTGCGTCGGCCTGCCGCCGCTGAACGGGACGCTCCACGGGAGCGTCCGGTCCCGGCTCCGCCTGCGCCTGCGCCTGCGCCTGCTGCGTACGCTCCGTCGCGGGCGCGGCAGCCGGTACGGCCGCCCGCTGCACGACCGGAACGGGACCGGCGTCCGCTGCCGGGCGACCGGCTGTCGGCCCGGCGAGCGGCTTCGGCGCCGGGGTCGTCTCGCTCACCGGGGCACCGAGCCCGGGGCGGCGTACGGGTACGTCCGAGGAGGCCGCGGCAGGACGCGCTGCCGCGATCGGTGCGATCGGTGCGATCGGCGTGCCACCGGAGGCGCCGGCTGCCGGAGCCTCGTTCCGCGCCCGCTGCACCGGACTGCCCAGCCCGACGCCACGGGTCGGCCGGGCCGCCGCGGTCGGAGGAGCCGGCGGGGCCGACGGGGTCCGGGTCCGGGGCGTCGACGGAGCCTGCACGTCTCGCTGTACGGGTGCGTCGGCCGGCTCCGGTGCGCTCGCCGAAGCAGCGCGTTGTGCCCCCTTCGCGGCCCCGCTCTCAGGCGCTGTCGACGACCGCTGCACCGCGGCCGTGTTCGTCGCGTTGGCCGCCGCGGTGTTCGTTGCGGTGTTCGTCGCCTTATTCGTTGCGTTGTTCGTTGCGTTGTCCCTCGCGGACGGCTGCGCGGAACGCGCCTGCGTCGGCTGCGTCACCGGCGTCGAGGGGCGTGCCGGGGTGTCCTCGGGCGCCGACCGGCGGACCGGTTCGCCCAGGGGCGCCGACCGTCGGGCCGTGCCACTCGCGGGCGTCGGCCGCTGCGCAGGTCCGGTCTCCGCGGCCGACGGCCGCGCCGGGCCGGAACCCGGAGTCGCCGCAGGCCGCGTACCAGCGGCGGGCGTCGGCCGAGAGGCCGCCCCGCTGTCCGGTACGGCCCGCTGCACGGCCGGGCGCGGCGATGGCTGCACCGCCGGACTCTCCGACGACTTCGCCACCGGCCGGTCCGACGACTTCGCCACCGGGCCGTCCGACGGCTGAGTTGCCGGACGGCCTGGCGTCTGCGCCGCCGGGCGGCTCGACGATGCCACCGGCGGCAGCGCCGGACCGCTGTCCGGCACCGACGACCGTTGCGCTTCGGGCCCCGGGGCCGACGCGCGCCGGGCACCGCCCGTAGCGGGAGCCGATGTCGCGGCCGGCGCCGGCCCACTTCCCGCAGCCCCCGGCGCAGGCTCCGCGGCAGGCACAGGCTCCGCGGCAGGCACAGGCTCCGCGACGGGCGCGGGCTCCGACGGAGCGGTAGGCGTCTGAGCCTCGGGCGCCTGGACCGTACGGCTCGGCTCGGTACGGCTCGGCGCCGCGGACGGCAGCACGCGTCGCTGCACCGGGCCGGGCGTCGACGCCCTGGTCAACGACGGCGTGCCGGGGGCCGGTACGCGCCCCGGCGTCGGCGGTGCGACCGGTGCCACCCGCGGCCCCCTGGCCCGCTGGACCACCGGCGCGGCGTCGGCCGGCCGGGGCCGAGACGCCGAAGGGGTCGAAGGGGGCGAAGAGGTCGAAGGAGTCGAAGAGTTCGTCGTCTTCCGGGACGTCCGAGACCCCTCGGACGTCCCGGAAGACGGCAGGGCGAAGCCCCTGGGGGCACCCTGCGGGGCCGGGCCCGTCTCCTCCGGCACGGGGTGTGCGACCGGGAAGGACAGGGCCGGGTTGCCGAGGCCCGGGACAGGCGTCACGGCAGGCGTCAGGGCACCCTGGACCAGGCCGGTCGGCGCGCTGTCCATGACGGCGTGCGAAAGCGTGCCCATGAAGGCGGGGTTCTGCCAGGACGCCAGCGACCCGGCGAAGTCCGGCGCAGACACCGTGTGCCCGCCCGCGCTCCCCAGCGCACGCTGGATCGGCGGCAGGCCGACGGGACCCGTCGGCCCACCGGCCCCGCCTGCGGCAGCCGGGCCGGCGGCCCGGTCGTCGGCAACGGCCGGGCCGGTACGTACCTCCTCGGCGGCGGCCGGCGCCCGGCCGGCCGTCGCCGCTCCCCCGTCCGGCACGTCACCCGTGGTGGCGCCGGCGTTCTCCCGGCCCCGCCGGAACCGGTCGAGCATTCCCATCAGCGCTCTGCCTCCGCGCGCGTCACCAGCGTGGCGATCTGCTCCACGTAACGGCGGCGGTCCCGGTGTTCGAGGTCCAGGATCTCCGCCAGACTCCAGTGGAAGTGGTACGCGACGTACGCGATCTCCTCATGCATGCGGTCGGTCGCGTACGTCACGATTCCCCCAGGCGGCTCCCGCCGAGTTCGACCTCGAACGGCTGCTCGCAGTGCGGGCACGACACCCCGGCCCGCGTGTGGCCCTCGGCGTTGATCTGCCGGTAGAAGTCCTGGAGGAAGGCGAGGTCCGAGGCGAACATGTTCTCCACCACCCCGTCGTGCACCAGCGGCAGCGTCCCCAGCCGGGTGATGACCCGGCCGAGCAGCACCACCGAGAGGTACGCGGGGTTCTCCTGCACCCGCAGGTCCCGCAGCGGTACGAGTTCGTCCTTGGCGGTGGCCAGGCGCATCACCCCGTGCCGGTGCACGGTCCCCGACTCGTCGACGTAGCCGCGCGGCAGCTCGAAGGCGAACTCGGTGCTCAGGGTGGGCTGCGGCGCCGCCGCCGGAGCGGCGGCCGGGGCCGCGGGGGCGGCGGCCGCGGCCCCGGTCTCCGCCCCGGCTTCCGGCGCGGTTTCGGCGCCGGAAGCCGCCGGTGCCGGCGAGGCCGGCGTCCTGGGAGCGGTACGGCGCATTACTCGATGACCAGTTCTTCGAACGTGATGGTCACGGTCTCGGTGAGGGCCGATGCCTCACCGGCCTTCACGGTGCTGGTGTCGACCTTGCTGCACCAGGCGTTGCGCATGTTGTAACGCTTGACCGGGTTGTTCTGGTAGTCCATCACCATGATGGTGGCGTTCTTACGGGCCGTGGCCATGACGCCCGCCACCGACTCGGTGATCCACTGGTTGAACGCCGCCGACTGGGTCATACCGCGTACGACCGTGCAGGTGCCGGCCTTCTTCACGCCGGGCAGCTTCTTCGTGACGGGCTTGCCCTGCGCGGAGACCTGCTGGTACTCGATGACGTCCTGCTCGATGGTGAGGCCGTTGACCTCCTGGAGGTACTCGACCATCACACCGTCGATCTGCAGGCCGAAATTGTGTGAAGTGAGCGCGTCACCTGGCTGGAGACTCATGAACTGTCGGGTGTCCTTTGCTGATTACTGACCGACGGGAGAGGAAGGCGAGGGAGGGGAGGGCGGCCGGTGGGCCACCCTCGCCGCTACTCCTCCAGTTCGCCGCTGCCGCTGGAGAACTGGGCCAGGCGGAAGATCACGAATTCCGCCGGCTTGACGGGCGCGATGCCGATCTCGCAGATGACCCGGCCGAGGTCGACCGACTCCTGCGGGTTGGTCTCGGCGTCACACTTGACGTAGAAGGCCTCCTCCGGCCGGGAGCCGAAGAGGGCGCCCTCGCGCCACTCGGTGACGAGGAAGGCGGAGACGTTGCGCCGGATCCGCGCCCACAGCTGCTGGTCGTTCGGCTCGAACACCACCCACTGGGTGCCGATCAGGATCGACTCCTCCAGGTAGTTGAAGTACCGGCGGATGTTCAGGTAGCGCCAGGCCGGGTCCGAGGCGAGGGTGCGGGCACCCCAGACGCGGATGCCGCGGCCGGGGAAGGCACGGATGCAGTTGACGCCGATCGGGTTGAGTAGGTCCTGCTCACCGCGGGTGATCTGCATCTCCAGGTCCACGGCGCCGCGGACGATCTCGTTGGCGGGCGCCTTGTGCACGCCGCGCTCGGAGTCGTTGCGCGCCCAGATGCCGGAGATGTGACCGCTCGGCGGGACGACCTTCGACTCGCCGGTGGCGGGGTCGAAGACCTTGATCCAGGGGTAGTAGAGCGCCGCGTACTTGGAGTCGTAGCCGGCGGTCTCCTGGCGCCAGACGCGGATGCCGCGGGCGTTCAGGCCGGGGGGCGGGTCGATGACGGCGACGCGGTCGCCCATCAGCTCGCAGTGCGCGATCAGGCCGAGCTGGACGGCCTTGACGGCCTCCAGGTCGATCGCGCCGCGCTGGTAGGCGGCCATCAGGTCGGGCACGGCCACCATCGAGATCTCGTCGACCGCTTCCAGGCCACCGAAGCCGGTGCGGTCGGCGGAGTCGCCGAGGTACTGGGCGGGGCCGGGGTGGCCGGTGGTCGCGGCGGCGGGCGCCGGAGCGGCGGCGGGCGCGGGGGCCGGCGAAGGCAGGGCCACGGTCTGGTTCTCGGGCCGGGCCAGCTGTGCGGCGGGCGCCGCCTCCTGCACGGAGATCAGCTTGGAACGGTCCTTGACCTGCGTGACGACGTAGTTGCGGCCGCCCTTCTTGGCGGTGACGTCGAAGGTCTCGGCGGCCTTGCCACCGTCCTTGACGACCAGCCGGAAGCGTTCGGCCGGCCCCTCGCCCTCGGCGTCCGTGACCTCGACGGAGAGGCCGTCGCCGCTGCCGGGCGCAAGGGCCATGACCTTGAACGTGCCGAGCTGCTGCGGCTCGCCGGACGGCAGCGCCGCCGGGGCAGCGCCCTGCTCGACCGCGGCGGGCGCCTGGCCGTTGTCGCCGCCCGGGGCGCCACCGACGCGCACGATGTAGGCGGCGGAGCCACCGTTGTTGAAGAATCCGTAGACCGAGTGCGCGAGGTAGTACCCGTCGGTGAACTCACCGAACTCCGCGACGTACTGGGTCCAGTTGGTGACCAGGGTCGGCTGGTTCAGTGGTCCGCTCGGCGCGAGTCCGACGAAGGCGGCGACGGAGGTGCCCACCCCCTCGATCGGGCGCGAGCCGCCGGCCACCTCCTCGACGTAGACGCCCGGCGACAGGTACGACGACATGCTTTGGCTCTCCTCGGGGTACTGGACACAGGATCCGGAATTCACCCTCCGGGACCAGCAGAAGGAGAGGAAACGTCCTTCGGTACCTAACTGAGGGCACCGCGCGTGCCCGAGCGGGCAGCCGCACACCTCCCCGCGGTGCGCCGTCGGCCCCTTCCCGGCGCACCGGGGCACCCGACGGCCGGGCCAACGGGGCAGCCGGTCGCGCGCGTTCGGGCATCAGACGTGCCCTGTGGCCACATGACCTCACACACGCCTCTGCCGTAGCGTCGCGGGCGTGAGCATCTGGACCTCCCTCGAACCTTCGTCCGCCACCGTGGATCCCGGCAGCACCGCATCCGTACGGCTGAGACTCCGCAACACCGGAGATGTCGTCGATGAGTACCGGTTCGTGCCGGTCGGTGACATCGCGCCGTACACGACGGTGGAACCCGCATCGGTACGGCTGTACCCGGGGACGACGGGGACGGTGGAGCTGACGTTCGCGCCGCCGCGCACCCCCGACGCCACGGCGGGCCCGCATCCCTTCGGTGTCCAGGTCGTCCCCACCGAACACCCGGAAGCCACCACCGTCATCGAGGGCAACGTCACGGTCACGCCCTTCACGGAGGTGCGGGCCGAGCTGGTCCCGCACACCGTCAAGGGCCGGTTCCGTGGCCGCCCGAAGCTGGCCGTGGACAACCTCGGCAACACCAAGCTCACCGCGTCGATCGCGGGCGCCGACCGCAGCGACGAGCTGTCGTACGACATCCGGCCGGCCAATGTGCAGGTCGAGCCGGGCCGCGCCGCCTTCGTGGACGCCATACTCAAGCCCCGCCAGATCACCTGGGCGGGGACCAAGCAGCAGCGGCCCTTCAGCCTGGCGGTGCGGCGCTCGGGCAGCGAGCCGGTGTCGGTCGACGGCACGTACGTACAGCGCAGTGTTTTTCCGTACTGGATGATGACGGTGCTGGGCCTGCTGCTCGCGCTCACCATCACCGGGCTCATCCTGTGGTTCGCATACCAGCCGGCCGTCAACAGCCTCGCCCAGGAGAAGCCGACGGACGACGCGGCCGTCACGCTCCCGAAGCAGCCACCCGCCCAGCCCACCCAGGATCCCCAGCCGGAGAAGACGCAGGAGCAGCCCCAGACACCGGAGAAGCCGGCCGACAACAAGCCGGCCGACAACGGCGGCGGGGGCGGAGGCGGGGGCGACCGGCCCGACGACGGCATGCCGGTGAACCGCTCCAAGATCCTCATCAAG
This sequence comes from Streptomyces sp. NPDC053560, assembly GCF_044544605.1. Classification (NCBI taxonomy): domain Bacteria; kingdom Bacillati; phylum Actinomycetota; class Actinomycetes; order Kitasatosporales; family Streptomycetaceae; genus Streptomyces; species Streptomyces sp. NPDC053560. The sequence continues at coordinate 557,325 of NZ_JBITXI010000003.1, forward strand.
AACTGGACGAACGGGACCTGCGCCGACCTCCCCACGTTCGAGGCCAAGGACGGGGGCCCGGTGCATCAGTCGGGGTGCAACAACAGCCCGGACGACAACCAGCTGTGGACCCTGGACAAGAAGTTCGACAACGGCGGACCGAACGGCGCGGCGCTCTTCGTCATCCGCAATGAGAAGGACAACCTCTGCATGGACCTGCCCGGCAAGGGCGGGGCCCCGGCTGCGGCGCGGGTGGACGAGTGGCGGTGCGACGGCTCCAAGGACGACAACCAGCTGTGGTGGGTGGAGAAGCGGACGGAGAACCGCTGGTGGATCCATAACTTCGCCAGCGGCAACATGTGCCTGGACTCGCAGGACAAGGACAACGAGGACCGCAACCTCAGCATCTGGCACTGCCAGACGGAGGACAAGAACAACCACCAGTGGCTCTTCACGCCCCACTAGTCGGCCCTGCGCCCGGTACCCGCGTTCACGCGTGGTGCCGGGCGTAGTGCTGCGCGATGCCATCACTCGTCGTCAGCCACACTCCGGGGTGCCCGGCGACGTATGCGAGCGCCTGGTCCAGGTACTTGCTCCGGAACGGCTGCCCGACGACGAACGGGTGGAGGGCCAGCGCCATCACCCGCCCACTGTCTGCCGAGTCCTCGTACAGCTGGTCCAGCTGGTCCTTCACGATCCGCACGAAGTCGGGCCCGCTGAGGTTCTTGCCGACGAACAGGCTGATGTCGTTGAGTTCGACGGAGTAGGGCACGCTCAGCATCCCCGGCACGTTCAGCCGGTAGGGCTGGTCGTCGTTGGTCCAGTCGAGCACGTAACCGAGACCCAGCTCGGCGAGAAGCTCCGGGGTCCGGAAGGTTTCGGTGAGGGCCGGGCCCATCCAGCCGCGCGGCCGCCGGCCGGTGGCCCTCTCGATGGTGGTCACCACCTCGGTGAGATAGGCGCGCTCCTCGTCCCCACTCATGTCGGCCTGGAAGACGGAGTTGTTCTTCCCGTGCGCGAGCCAGGCCCACTCCCGCTCCAGTCCGGCCCGGACGATCTGCGGATAGTGGTCGACCACATCGGAGTTGAGCAGCACACTGGCCCGCAGCCCGTGCCGGTCCAGACTCTTCAGCACCCGCCAGAACCCCACCCGCGGACCGTAGTCGCGCCAGCCGTAGTTCAGCGGATCCGGTGCCAGCCCCGCGGTGCCCGCGAAGATACTCGTCGACGGGCGGTCCACCTGATAGTGCTCGATGTTCAGCCCCACGTAGAAGGCGACCCGGGCGTCTCCCGGCCAGTGGATCGGCTCCCGCTCGACGATCGGACTGTAGTCGTACAGCTGGTTGTCCATCGGTTCTTCCCTTCGCTCCGTGGCATCCGGTGATCCGTGGTTATGCTCAGACCTTCACATTGATGTGAAGGTCAATGCGGGCACATGTGAGGTGGGGCACATGCGGATCGGCGAACTGTCGGAGCGAACGGGCACGCCTCGTCGGCTGCTGCGTTACTACGAGGAGCAGGGGCTGATCGTCGCAAGCCGCTGCGCCAACGGCTACCGCGCGTACGACGAGCGCTTCGTGGACCGCGTCCTGCAGATCAGAGGGCTGCTGGACGCCGGGCTGCCCACCCGGATCATCAAACAGATCCTCCCCTGCCTGGACAAGCCGCGGACCATCCACTTCTCCGACGCCACACCGGAAATGCTCGCCACGCTGGAGCGGGAAAAGGACCGGATGACCGACCGCATCAGATGCCTGACGCGCAATCGGGACGCCCTGGCCGAGTACCTCGACGCGGTGCGGGGCGGTGGCGCGGACTAACGCACCGCGACCAGGACGTGGTCCGTGCTGCACTGCCAGACGGTGTCCGCGTCACGGAAGCCCGCTGCGTGGAGCAGCGCGAGGTGGCGGGTCAGGGTGAGGCCGTTGTGGGGGCTGCGCGCTGGGTGGTGCTGGCTGCGGCGGGCGGCGAGGAGGTCCGCCAGGTCCGGGTCGCGGGCCGCCGCCGCCCACCACGACTCCCAGTCCTCGTGGGACGGCGTGCCCAGCCGTTCGGCCCGGCGGCGCCCCACGTGCCGGGCGATCCGGGCGGTGGTGCCGTGGTCCGCGCCGGCCGTGTCGCTGTTGACGAGGACGCCGCCGGGCCGCAGCAGCGCGGCGAGGTCCTCGTACGTGCGTCGCAGCGCCTCCTCAGGAAGGCAGTGCAGCGCGGTGGTGGAGACGGCGGCGTCCAGCGGCCCGGGAAGCGCCAGCGCCGCGGTCCAGCCCGGCTCTCCGATGGCCGCGCGGACGAAGCGGGCGGCGTCCGCGTGGTGCGTGCGGCCCAGTTCCAGCAGCAGCGGGTCGCTGTCCACGGCCACGATGCCGGCGCGCGGCAGCCGCCGGGCCAGCCGGGCGGCCAGCGATCCCGGGCCGCAGCCGAGGTCGGCGACGAGCGGCCGGGCACGCCCCGCGAGTACGTGCTCGACCACGTCGGCGACCACCGTGAACCGCTCCTCGCGGTCGATCGCGTACCGCTGCTGCTGGCGCTCCCAGCGCTCCACCCACCGCTCGGCCGTCGCCGTGCCCAGTCCCATCGGGGCCGCGCCACCTTCACCGTCTCGCACCGTCTTCCGGACCAGCCCGAAGATACAGGTGAAAATGGTTCCCCTTGGCGCAATTCACTGGAGCGTCGTCAGGACGGCGAGCAGCCGGTCGACCTCCTCCGGGGTGTTGTAGACGTGCAGGCTCACCCGCACCGCGTGCTCGCGCTCGCCCGCGCTGCCCTGGCAGAGCCCGTCGGAGCGGACCATGAAGCCGTGGCTGAAGAGGACGAAGCCCAGGTCGCCGGAGTCCACGGCACGGTGCCGGAAGGTGACGATGCCCTGGCGCCGCTGGACGTCGGAGTCCGCCGCCAGGCTGCGCCGGCAGCCGAGGACGTCGTACGCGGGCAGCCGGCGCAGCCCGTCGGTCAGCCGGGCGGCCAGGGCGAGGGTCCAGCGCTCGACGCGGTCCTGGCCCGCCGCGTCGAGCCAGTCCAGTGCCGCCCGCAGGCTCACGGCGCCGGTGGTGTCGGGGGTGCCGTCCCAGCCGCCGGGAGCGAAGCGGGGGCCGCGCGCGTTGCGGGCCCAAAGGGCTCCCGAGCCGGGAAGTGCCAGGGCCTTGTGACCGGAGAAGGCCAAAAAGTCCACGTCCAGTTCGGCGAGGGAGACGGGGAGGTGGCCGACGCTCTGCGCGGCATCCAGGCAGATCACCGCGTCCGGGCCGACGGCCCGGCGGATCCGGTGCACGTTCATGTTGCCGCCGTAGACGTGGTGCACGTGGGTGGCCGCGACGAACCGGGTGCGCGGGGTGACCGATCGGGCCAGCGCGGCGGGGTCGTAGTCGCCGGATTCCGGCTGGTAGGGCATCGGCCGGACATGGATGCGGATACCCTGCCGGGCCAGCAGGTCGCGGGCCTCCAGCCAGGGCGCGATGTTGGCCCGGTGGTCGGCGAAGGGGACGACGATCTCGTCCTGGTCGGCGAGGTACCCGGTGAGCCAGTCGCGGGCGACGGTGCGCAGCGCTTCGGTGGTGCCGCCGGTCAGGTGCACTCCGGAGCGGTCCGGGTCCGGGTCGGCCAGGAACACCTTGATACGGTCCCGGGTCCCGCGCATGAGCGCGGTCGTGCGATTCGCCCAGGTGTAGGTTCCCCGCCCGGCATTGGCGTTGCTGGTGGTGAGGTAGGTGTGGACGGCGTCCAGAACGGCCTGCGGCTTCTGTGCGGTGGCCGCGCTGTCCAGGTAGGCCAGTTCCGGGTGTCCGGTGACGATGGGGAACTGGGCGCGGAGCGCGGCCTGCCACTCCCCCAGCTCGTCCAGGGCCACGGTGGCCGGGGCGCGGGTGGTCACGGGGGCCTCACTCCCGTACGAGCGGGGCGCCCGCGTCGCGCCAGGCGATGATGCCGCCGGTCAGGCTGCGGACGTCGGGGTGGCCCATGCGGGTCAGCAGCGCGGCGTACCGGGCCGACTGCTCGCCCACCGGGCAGGCGAGCAGGACGGCGCGCCGCTTGCTGAACGGCAGCCCGCCGTGGAGGAGTTCGGCGAAGAGCTCGTCGACGATGTTCACCGAGCCCTCGATGTGCAGCGCCGCGTACGAGAAGGGGCTGCGCAGGTCGATGACGAGTGGGTCGTCCCGGTCGATCCAGCGCTCGGCGGCCGCCGCGTCGATGCCGGTGGCGGCCGCGGTTTCGGCGTCGGTGAGGGTGGCGAGCGAGTTGCGGTGGGCGGGCCGGCCCAGGAGGTCGGGCCGGCGGTGGCGTACGTAGCTCAGGTAGCTCTCGATGCGGTCGCAGACGATGAAGACCGCGGTCCGGCGCTCCGTCAGCTCGGCGTCGAGGGTGCGGAGGTGGCGTACGGCTCCGGCGTAGGCGGCGCCGCCGGTCGGTCCGGCCGGCATCGCGCACCGCCGGGCCAGCGTCACCATGCCCTCGATGGCCTCGTCCGCGGTGACGGTCGCGATCGTGTCGTACACGTCCGGGTCGAAGAGGCCGACGCTCTGCACCTCGTCGATGGTGCGGATGCCGGGGATGAAGTCGGCCTTGTGCGCGACCAGGCCGAGGACGTGGACGTCGGGGCCGTACGCGCGCAGCACGCGGGCGACGCCGGTGGAGGAGCCGGCGGTGCCCACGCACGCGACGAAGTGGTCCGGGGCCCGGCCGTCCAGGTCGGCGACGATCTCCGGGCCGGTGCCCGTCGCGTGCGCCTCGGTGTTGCGGGCGTTGTAGTACTGGTCGGTGTAGACGTACCCGTCGGGCGAGCCGGTGAGCTCCTGGTGGAAGCGGGTGAGCGGGTCGTCCGTACTGGAGGGGTCCAGGCACTCCGTCTGCCCCGGCAGTTCCTCGACCTCGGCGCCGAGCAACAGCAGCAGGTCCCGCATCTCCGGGACCCTGATCCGGTTGGTGACGGTCTTGAACGGCACGCCGTGCAGTCCCGCGAGCAGGGACAGGGCCTTGGCGGTGTTGCCGCTCGACAGCTCGACGACCGTACGGTTGCCGTCCGCCGCCGCCGTGAGACCGGGCCGGACCATGTGCCAGGCGGCCCGGTCCTTGACCGAGCCGAAGGGGTTCAGCATCTCCAGCTTGGCGTACAGGTCGATGTGGCGCAGACCGTGCACGGCCGGGTCCACACGGACCAGCGGAGTGTCGCCGATGGCGTCGGTGATGCTGTCGAGTCTCATGCGCCTCCTCCTGCGTGCCCGCCCGGCCGGGCGGCGGTGTGGTGCGGTGCGTACTGGGCGACCGGCCAGTACTCCTCGTCGAGACACCAGCGCCAGGGAGCCTCGCCGGACCCGTCCTCGGCATCCTGCGCTTCGAGGCCGTCCTGCTCTCCGCGCCCGGCCCGCGCTGCCCCGTCGTCCCGCTCGCCCTCGTCGTCCTGCCAGGCCGCGACCTTGCGGGCCACGGGCTGGCGCTGTGCCTCGCCGGCCCGGAAGTCCATGCAGTACCCGGCGGTGTTCGCGAAGGCCAGCAGGTCGCCGGGGTGCGGCAGGCGCGGCAGGAAGACCGTCCGCCGCGTGATCATGTCGGCCTCCAGGCACAGATTGCCGGCGAGCAGCACCCCGACCGGCCCGTCGGCGGCCGGCGCCCGCCCGTCCTCCGCCGGTACGAGGACCGGGTCCATCAGCACCCCGTGCTCCTCCAGTGCCACGTCGTCGGCGTTGGCCGCGAGCCGTACCAGCCGCTCGCCGTTCTCCGTACGCCGCACCTCCAGGACCCTCGCCAGGGTGACCCCGCACTGATCGGCGAGGGCGCGCCCCGGTTCGGTGCAGAGGTCGTACAGCCCCTCCAGGAGGAGCGTGGCGAGCGGCCGGCCCAGGGTGGGCGCCGGCCGGGACAGCAGCGCGTCGAGGTACTGCTCGGCGGCGACGGGGCGGTGGGCCGGGTAGAGGGCGAGGGAGCCGCGCAGCGTTCCCGCCTCGTGCCGCAGGCCGTAGCCGTGCCGGCGCCAGGTCAGGGCGGGGCGCTGTCCCATGACCGCCCGGGTCAGCTCCGTCGTGTACCGCTCCCACTGCTCGCCGTCGGCGAGGTAGCTGACCCCGAAGCCGCCTCCGATGTCGATGATCCGGGGGTCCAGCCCGCGGCTGCGGCACTCGTCCATCGCCCGTACGCACCCTTCGAGGGCCACGGCCTTCTCGTCGAGGCTGGTGGTGTCGAGGTGGTACCCGACGCCGACCGGACGCAGCTCGACCGGATACCGCTCCAGCGTGGCCAGCACGTCGCCCAGTTCGCCGGCCGGCGTGCCGAACCGGCTGGGGCGGGTGAGGAGCCGGCTTCCCTCGGAGGTGAATCCCGCGAGCCGGAGCAGCACTCTGGCGGGCGGAAGTGCGTACCGTCGTACCAGGGCGGCGAGTTCGTCCAGTTCCGCGCGCCCGTCGACGTGTACGAGGACGCCGGTGCGGGCCGCGAGCCACAGGAATTCCGGGTTCTTCGGGCCGGTGGCCATGATCCGGCCCGGGGCGAAGCCGGCGCCGAGGGCGTGCCGCAGTTCGCCGAGCGAGGCGACGTCGAGTCCGGCGTCGGTGGCGGCGAGGCGTCGTACGAGGGCGCTGGAGCGGTTGGCCTTGTGGGCGAAGAAGATCTGGCCGGACAGCCGGTGGGTGCGGTAGACGGAGCGGAAGCGGCCGAGGTTGTCGGCGATCCCGTCCGGGAGCACCACGTTGAGCGGCGAGCCGAGCCCGGCGACGAGGGTGTGCAGGAACCGGCCGGACGCCAGCAGCGACACGAGCCGGGGCGTCAGCCGTGGCTCCAGGTACAAGGGGACGCCCATCCCAGGCTCCTCCTGATGCGGACCGCAGTGCGGCTGCCCCGTTCGGCGGCGCCGGGCCGCAGGCGGCGACCGCGACAGTTTCCGCGAGTCCCATTTCCCGGCCGCTGTCGCGCTATGCCCGATGCCGCGCCGGGCCGGGCGCACGACTAAGGCGTCCACACCGCGCGGACCGCCGCCCGGCACACGGCCGCTGCCGCCCACCCGCCCTGGAAGCGCCGCGCCGCCCGTCCTCCGCCCCGGCGCCGCGCTCCGCCGGAACGGTCGCCACGGACTCATGCGCGACGTGGACACGGCGGGGGCATCCGGCGTACCGCCCCTACCGCTGCCCGACGACGACCGCTCCCCCGCACCGGGCATCCGCGGCCGGGCCGACCGCCCGCCCTGCCCCCGGCCCAGGAGCCGGAGGGCAGGGGATGCCGGTGGCCGGTCAGGTGAGCGTCAGGGTGACCTTCTCCTTCGCGGTCGAGGCGGTGCCGACGTAGAGGTCGAAGGTGCCCGGCTCCAGGGTGAAGCGGCCCCGGGTGTCGTTGGTCCAGAAGCCGAGGTCCGCGGCGCCGAGGCGGAAGCGCACCGTGGTCTGCCCGCCCGGTTCGAGGGTCACCCGGCGGAAGCCGCGGAGCCTGCGGACCGGCTGGGTGAGGGAGGCGGCCTTGTCGTGGACGTACAGCTGCACGACCTCGTCGCCGGCCCGCTTCCCGGTGTTGCGTACGGAGACCGAGACCTCCAGCGTGTCGCCCTTGTCCAGGGCCTGCGCGGCGACGCGCGGGCGGCTGAGCTTCGGCGCGCCGAGGGCGAACTCGGTGTAGCTGAGCCCGTGGCCGAAGGCGAACTGCGGCCCTTCGGGGAGGTCCAGGTACTTGGACGTGTACTTGTTGTCCGGGTCGTACGGGCGCCCCGTGGACTCGTGGTTGTAGTGGACCGGGATCTGGCCGACCGTACGGGGGAAGGAGACCGGGAGCTTGCCGCCGGGGTTCACGGTGCCGAAGAGGACGTCCGCGACGGCGTGCCCGGCCTCGGTACCCGGGTGCCAGGCCTCCAGTACGGCCGGGGCCTTGTCCAGCCAGCCGCCCACGGTCAGCGGGCGACCGTTGACGAGTACCACCACGAACGGCTTCCCGGTGGCGGCGACCGCCTCGACCAGCTTCTCCTGCGCGCCCGGCAGCGAGATGTCGCTGCGCGCCGCGGCCTCACCGCTCATCGACGGGGGCTCGCCGACGACCACCACGGTCACGTCGGCGGCCTTGGCGGCGGCCACCGCCGCGGGGATGCCGGAGGTGTCCTCGCCCGCGGCGTCCACCCCCTTGGCGTATGTGACCTTCGCCTTCGGCGCGGCCTTCTTGACCGCGTCCACCACCTTCACCGCGGGGAACTTCTCCTGGGAGGCCGGGATCACCCAGGTACCGAGGAGGTCACCGGAGTCGCCGAACGGGCCGACCACCGCGATGGAGGAAGTCTTCGCGGACAGCGGCAGCACCGACTTCTCGTTCTTGAGCAGCACCATGGAGCGGGCCGCCGCCGCGCGGGCCGCCTTGCGGGCGGCGGCCGACGGCTCGGTGATCTCGTCCTTCTCCTCGACGTAGGGGTGGTCGAAGAGGCCCAGCTGAAACTTGAGCTGAAGCACCCGGTACACCGCGTCGTCCAGCCGGCTTTCCTTGATCTTCCCGGCGCGCAGCAGCTTCTTGCCGTTGTCGACGAAGTGCGTGCTGGTCATCTCCATGTCGACGCCGGCGTTCAGGGAGAGCCGCGCGGCGTCCGCGCCGTCCTCGGCGAAGCCGTGCGGGATGAGTTCCTGGATGCCGGTGAAGTCGCTGACCACCAGGCCGTCGAAGCCCCACTCCTGCTTGAGGATGTCGGTGAGGGTGTGGGGGTTGCCGTGCGCCGGGACGCCACTGATGGTGTTGAACGAGGCCATGACGGTCACGGCGCCCGCGTCGAGCGCGGCCTTGAAGGGCGGCAGGTAGAGGTTGCGCAGCCGGGACTCGGAGACGTCGACCGTGTTGTAGTCGCGGCCGCCCTCCGCGCCGCCGTACGCGACGAAGTGCTTGGCGCAGGCGGCCAGCCGGTCCTTGTCCTTGAGGCTCTTGGCGTCCTCGCCCTGGTACCCGCGTACCTTGGCGGCGGCGAACGCGGAGGTGAGATACGGGTCCTCGCCGTTGCCCTCCGCGATGCGGCCCCAGCGCGGCTCGTGGGTGACGTCCATCATGGGCGCGAACGTCCAGTGCACGCCGCTGGAGCGGGCCTCCTTCGCGGACACCTCGGCGTCGGCGGCGGTGACCTCGGGGTCAAAGCTCGCCGCCTGGGCGAGCGGGATCGGGAAGTTGGTCCACATGCCATGGATCACGTCCAGGCCGAAGACCAGCGGGATGCCGAGCCGGGACTCCTCGACGGCGATCTTCTGCAGGGCGTTGGTGGTCTTCGCGCCGAAGATGCTGAAGACGGAGCCGAGCATGCCCTTCCGTGCGGCGTCCTCGACTGCCTTGGTCTCGCCGCCGCCGGGGCCGGTGTCCCAGGTCCACGGCAGCTGCTGGAGCTGGCCGAACTTCTCGTCGACCGTCATCCGGCCCAGCAGTTTCCGGATCTTCCGGTCGTACGGCCCGGACGCCCGGGGGCCGTCCGCCGCAGCGCCCTGTGCCGCGTCCGTGGCCATGGCCGTTCCTCCGGCGGCCGGGGCGGCGGCCTGCGCGCTCCCCGCCCCGAGCAGCCCGCCGGCAACGGCCGTACCACCGGCCGCACTCAGAAGCGTGCGTCGTCGCATCCCCTGCATGGGTTCACCTCTTCGGCAATGGGCAGGCCTCATCGCCCGCCCTGAATTCAGAAGGTGAATGGACGTTAAAATCTAGTGACGGGCGGGTCAAGAGGTGCGACGGAAGCGGCCGCGGCGTGTCAGAGGTTGAACAGACCCGCGTCCTCGGCAGCCGCACGGAAGAACCGCGCCGGATCGCTCACGAGCCGCCGGGTCGTGAGGTCCAGCAGCCCGCACGCGCTGCCCACCTCGGCGGCGACCTCGCCGTCCGCGCGCACCATGCGCTGCTCGGTCCGGTAGGTCTTCCCCTCTCCCCACTCGAAGAGGCAGTTCACCGAGATCCGGTCCCCGGCGCGCAGCTCACGCCGGAACCGCACGGTGGTCTCCAGGTTCACCGGTCCGATGCCCCGGTCGAGCAGGTCGGACTGGCGGATGCCGGCCGCCTGGAGCAGGGACCACCGGGCGTGCTCGGCGTACTGCATGTACACGCTGGAGTTGAGGTGCCCCTGCGCGTCGGTCTCGTGGCCGCGGACGGTGATGTCCACGGCGAACGGCGCTGTCATCGTCTCCCCCGTTTCCGGTGCCCGGCCGCCCCGGCCGGGCACCGTGCGAGGCTACAGCGGCGCTCCCTACTCGTCCGAGAGTTTGATGTTCGGCACGCGCCAGGCCGCGATGACGAAGGCCAGCAGGGTCACCGCGGCGCCGGTCAGGAAGACCGTGCGCATGGCGGCGACGTAGCCCTCCAGGAAGGGCGCGGCCAGGCGCGGGTCGAGGGTGTGCAGGAAGGCGGAGTCCTCCAGGTTCAGGCCGCCGTGCGGGCGCAGTACGCCGCTCAGGGCCCGCGCGTTCTCGGGCTCCGCCGCCAGCCGGCGCAGCGACGGGTCGTGGAACGCCGCGCCGAGCCGTTCCCCGATGCGCGAGCCGGCCAGGGAGAAGAGGATCGAGAGGAAGGCGGCGGCGCCGACCGTGCCGCCGTTGGAACGGAAGAAGTTCACCGAGGCGGTCGCCGCGCCCATGTCCGTGCGCGGCACCTCGGACTGGGCCAGCGTCGTCATGGTCTGCATCGCCGCGCCCAGGCCCGCGCCCATGAAAAGCATGCCGATGGCCACGTACCAGAGCGGGCTGTCGGCCCGCAGCGTGGCATAGACGAGCATGGCGGCGGTGAAGCAGCCGACGCCGGTCACCAGGTGCACCTTCAGGCGTCCGGTACGGGATATCAGCCGGCCGACGGTGAGGGTGACCGCGACGTTCGCGACCGTGGTGGGCAGCATCGCGAGGCCCGCCGCCATCGGGCTCATGCCCTGGGCCAGCTGGAGGTACAGCGGCAGCGTCGTCATCGCTCCGAACATGCCGATGCCGACGATGAAGTGCAGCAGCGTGCCGAGCCGGAAGCTGCGGACCCGGAAGAGGCGGAGCGGCAGCAGCGCCGCCTCACCCATGCGCCGTTCGATCAGCACGAAGGCCACGAGTCCGGCGGCGCCGGTCGCGTACAGGACGAGCGCCGGGGGCGAGACCCAGCCCCAGCCGCGGCCCTGTTCGGCGACGACGAGCAGCGGTACGACGCCGACGGCCAGGGTGAGGGCGCCGCCGTAGTCCAGGCGGTGCCGTACGGGCAGGTGCGGCACCCGGCGCAGTACGCGCATGATGACGGCCAGGGCCAGCGCCGCCAGCGGCACGTTGACCAGGAATATCCAGCGCCAGCCGGTGATGCCGAGCACATTGCCGCTGCCCGCGAGGACACCGCCGACGACGGGCCCGACGATGCTGGCCCCGGCGAAGACGGCCATGAACCAGCCCTGGTAGCGGCCCCGTTCGCGCGGCGAGGTGATGTCGGCGATGACGGTCATGGCGAGCGACATCAGCCCGCCGCCGCCCAGCCCCTGGACCGCGCGGAACACCGCGAGCTGGTGGATGGACGCGGCGCATCCGCACAGCAGCGACCCGACGGCGAAGAGCACGATCGCGACGAGGTAGACCGGCCGGCGGCCGTGGATGTCGGACAGCTTGCCGTACAGCGGGGTGGCGATGGTGCCGGTGACGAGGTACGCGGTGGTCACCCAGGCCTGGGCGGTCAGTCCGTGCAGATCGTCGGCGATGGTGCGGAGCGCTGAGGAGACCACGGTCTGGTCCAGGGCGCCGAGGAACATCCCGAGCATCAGGCCGGACAGGACGGTGACGACCTCGCGGTGCGACAGCCGCGCGGGCGGCCCGGCCTGCTCGGCCGGTCCGCCCACGGGCTGCGGCTCCCCCTTGCGGAGCGCGTCGGAAGAGGTCACGCGTGGTCTCCGACGAGCCTCTCCAGGTCGGCCACCGCGTGCTCGACCGCCGGCAGGGTCAGCATCCGCAGTCGCGCCCGGCGGGCGGTGGCGGCGGCGCCGGCGTCGGCCAGCACCGCGCGGCAGACCGCGGCGATGCCGTCCGGGGTGCGGTCGGTGATCTCCCGGCCGAGCCCCAGTTCCTCGACGCGCTGCGCGTTGGGGCCCTGGTCGCCGAACTGCGGCAGCACCGCCAGCGGCGTACCGGTACGCATCGCCTCACGGATGCTGTTGAAGCCGCCGTGGGTGAGGAACAGGTCGACGGACTCCAGCAGCAGCGGCTGCGGCAGCCGCTCGGTGAGGTGGACGTGCGAGGGCAGCCCGGTGGTGTCCACCGGTACGCCCCCGGTGGCGACGACGACGGTGCACTCCGACAGTTTCGCCGCCGCCTCGATGATGCTCTGCAGCGTCTTGACGGGGTCGGGGAACTCGAACGGCATCTCCGGGGGCTGCTGCTCGCCCTGCTCCTTGCGCTGCTGGATCATGGGCAGCGCCGTACCGATGGCCGCCCACACCAACGGCCGGTCGGTGGGCAGTTCGGCAACCCACTCCGGCAGTGTGGAGTCGCGTTCCACCTGCACCGTCTGGCGGTACGACAGCGAGCCGGGCAGGTAACGGGCGAAGGAGAAGTCCGCCGGCACGTAGTCGACGCGCCCGTGCGGGACGACCGACAGCGGATCCTGCTGCGCGGGCAGCCCGAACTCCGCGCGCAGAGCGGTGAGACCGGGGTGGATCTCCTCCGGGTTCAGCATGTTGCTGGATCCGGAGGGGGTGGGCAGCTGGGGGAGGCCCAGTTCCTCGGCGATGAGCACGGAGCCGAGATCCATGCCGTCACGCAGGATGAGGTGGGGGCGGAAGTCGCGCGCCAGGGGGAGCATGATTTCCCGCAGCTTCCTGGCCATCGGGCCCGAGAGCAGCCGGACCATGAAGCGCATCATGGCGGCCTGCTGCTGCTCCGGATCGGGCTCCCCGGCCCCGGCACCGGGCGCGTCGTCGCCCAGGTCGAACTCCTCATCCATGAACAGCTGCGGCGTGAAGGACGGCATACAGGTCACGACGGTGAGGTCGTCGTGGGCGAAGAGCGGCGCCACCTCCTCGGTGGTCGCCACCCGTACCTCGTGTCCGGCGGCCGCGAGAGCCCGGAGCAGCGGGAGCTGGGCGCGCCCGTGCGAGGGGCTGCCGATGGTGGTGCACAGGACTCGCATCAAGAGACCTTTCGGGTCGGTCTGTCGTGGGGTGGGGCCGGGCGCGCGGCGGCGGTCAGCCCGCCAGCGTGTACGGGCTGCCGATGCTCTGCCGGACGAGCCCGGCGCGGTCCAGCCGGTCGTGGTCGAGGAAGTTGCGGAAGTCGTGGACGATCCGGCCGTCGAGGCGGGCGGCGACCGCGTCCCAGTCGAGTTCGAGGAAGTCCGGCCATTCGGTGAGCACGAGGCAGGCCGCGGCACCCTCGGCCGCCTTCAGCGGGTCGTCGGTGAGGGTGAGCAGGTCGCTGAGGTCGGGCCGGGTCTCGCACAGCGCCGGGTCGTAGGCGTACAGCTCGGCGCCGCGTTCGCGCAGCTGCCGCGCGATGGCCAGGGCGGGCGAGTCGCGCAGGTCGGAGGTGCCGGCCTTGAACGCCAGGCCGTACAGGGCCAGCCGTACGCCGTCGAGCGAACCGTCGCCCGCGCCGGACTGTGCCGCGACGCGCTCCACGAGGCGGCGCTGGTGCTCGACGTTGGTCTCGATGGTGGCGCGCAGCAGCGGGAAGTCGATGCCGGCGGCCTCGCAGACGGAGAGCAGCGCGTGGGTGTCCTTGGGCAGGCAGGAGCCGCCCCAGCCGGGCCCGGGCTGGAGGAAGGCGGCGCCGATCCGCGGGTCGTGGCCGATGCCCGCGGTCACGTCGCCGATGTCGGCGCCGAAGCGCTCGCAGAGCGTCGCCAGGTTGTTGGCGAAGGACAGCTTCATCGCGAGGAAGAAGTTGGCCGCGTACTTGGTGAGTTCGGCGCTGGCGGCGTCGGTGACCACCAGCGGGGCCGCGAGGTCGGCGTACAGCTCCGCCACCCGCCGCGCTGCCTCGGCGTGCGCGCTCCCGACCACGATGCGGTCCGGGTGCAGGAAGTCGTGCACGGCGCGTCCCTCGCGGAGGAACTCCGGGTTGCTGACCACGGCCACGTCCGGCCGGGCGAGCAGCGCGGCGACCCGCTCGGAAGTCCCGACCGGTACCGTCGACTTGTTGACGACGACCGCGCGGTGCGGCAGTTCGGTACGGATCTCCGCCGCGACGGCCTCGACGGCGGCCAGGTCGGCGGCGCCGCCCGCGCCCATCGGCGTCGGCAGGCAGAGGAACACCACATCGGCGTCGCGCACCGCCGCGGGGGTGTCCCCGACGAAGCCGAGACGGTCCGATTTCAGCCCGTCCTGGACGAGTTCCGGCAGACCCGGCTCCAGGATGTCGACCTCGGCCCGCCGGAGCCGTTCGACCTTCCCCGGGTCGGCGTCCGCGCACACCACCCGGTGCCCGAGCGAGGCCAGACAGGCCCCGGTGGTCAGCCCCACATATCCGGTCCCGATGACCGCGACACGCCTCTCACTCACTGATAATCACCTTTTCGCATGATCGTCGGCGGTTCGACCCTACGACACACAGGCCCGCAGCGGTCAACGATTGATGACAACGAACGATGACTTCCGGACACGCGCCGGAACCTGGACCATGTGCTCCTGAACGACGAGCCGAAGAAGGTACGAACACGTGGACGGATCGACAGCGAAGGCAACGGACGAGACCGGCGGGCGGCCCGCGCGAACGCGCAAACACTGCGCCACCGCCACCCGCGGTGCCCTGCTGGAGGCGGCGGCGCTGCGCTTCGGGAGGTACGGCTACGACGGCGCCAGCATCCGGGACATCGCCAAGGACGCCGGGGTGGACGCGGCCCTGGTGTACCGCTATTTCGGCTCCAAGGAAGCCCTGTTCGCCGCGGTCTCCATCGACACCGCGATATTCGACCCGCTGCTGCGGGTGCCGCTCGACGAGGTCGCGGCCTGGGTATGCGACTTCGTCACCAACGGGCCGACGGACGAGGAGGTGCCGCACCCGGTGCTGTCGGTGCTCCGCTCCTCCAGCCGCGGAGAGGCGGTGGAGCAGTTCCGCGAGGGGGTGGCGGAGGTGTTCTCCCGCAACTTCGCCGAGCGCCTGGAGGGGCCGGACGCCCCGCTCCGCGCCGAACTGCTGGCCGCCTGGCTCCTCGGCACGAGCCTGATGCGCAAGGCCTTCCGCACCCCGGCGCTGGACTCCGCTTCGGAAGCCTCGCTCCACACCCATCTCCGCGCCGGCCTCGCCCGGTTGCTCCAACCGGAGCGGAGCGACTGCGGGTGCGAGTGCTCCTGCCCCTGCGGGATCTGAGCCCGCAACTCCCCCTCCCCACCACACACGGGTCACGGCCGACACCAACGGCCGTGGCCCGTCGGCGTTTTCTGGCACCCTCCGGTACCCCTCACCGCATCTCCGACTCCCTTCCTCCACCTCGATAGTTCTGATAGGAGTATTTCTATTAGAACTACTTCGGAGACACTCGATGAGGAGGAGCCCGTCGTGAAGTTCTCGATGATCTTCGAGGCCCAGATGGCCGACCCGTCCCCCGCGCACGAGCGCCAGGTGATCCACGACTGCGTCGAACAAGCCGTGTACGCCGAGGAGATGGGCTTTGACCGGATCTGGGCGGTCGAACACCACTCCCTGACGCAGTACGCACACATGAGCGCGTCCGAGGTCTTCCTCTCCTGGGTGGCGGCGAAGACCTCCCGCATCCGGATCGGCCACGGCGTGGTCACCATGCCGTTCGGCTACCAGCACCCGATACGGGTGGCCGAACGCGCCGCCATGCTCGACGTCCTCTCCGGCGGCCGCGTCGACATCGGCTCCGGACGCGGCGCCACCAAGCAGGAGATGTCCATGTACGGCGTGCGGCCGGAGGACACCTATCCGCAGATGGAGGAGGCGCTGCGCATCGTCAGCAACGCCTGGCGCGAGGAGGCCTTCGAGTGGCACGGTTCGCTCGACATCGGCCCCGGCGCGGTGCTGCCCCGCCCCGTACAGGCCCCGCACCCGCCGCTGTTCATGGCGTGCAGCAAGCACGACACGCTCAAGCTCGCCGCCGAACTGGGCATCGGCGCGCTGGTGCTGGGTTTCGCGGGTGCCGACGACATCCGCGAGATGCGCAAGGTCTACGACGAGGCCATCGCCGTACGGGGCACCGAGCGCTTCGTCTCCACCGAGGTCAACAACCACTTCTCGGCGCTCTGCCCGACGATCGTCCTGGACGACCCCGAGGCGGCCTACCGCATCGGCACCCGGGGGCAGCGCTTCTTCGCCGAGTCCATCGCCCACTGGTACGGCAACGGCCCGAAGCCCACCGTGGTCTACGAGGACGACGAGGACCACGCAGCGGCGATGTCCCGCCGACGGGACGAACTGGTCGCCAAACTGCACGAGGCCGACATCCCCGCGCGGCCCGCCGACACCGGCACCTACAACGCCGAGCACGCCTACGGCACCGCCGGGACCGCGATCGACTACGTCGAGCAGCTGCGCAGGATCGGCGTCGACGAGGTGATGTGCCTGATCCAGATGGGCACCGTGCCGCAGGAGGCGTGCATGGAGACCATCCGGCAGTGGGGCGAGAAGGTCATCCCGCACTTCCGCGCCCTCGAAGCGGCGGCGGGCTGATGTCCGCGCGGCTGGCGGGCCGGACCGTCCTCGTCACGGGAGCGGGCCGCGGGCAGGGCGCCGCCGAGGCACGGCTGTTCGCGGAGCACGGCGCGCGCGTCGTGCTCACGGACATCACGGAGGAGGCGGGCCGGGAGACCGCAGCGCAGCTCGGGGGCCAGGGGCTGTTCGTCCCGCACGACGTGACCGACGCGGCCGGCTGGCAGCGGGTCGTCACGGCAGCACTGGACGCCTTCGGGCGGATCGACGCGCTGGTGAACAACGCGGCCCTGTGGCGCACCGCGCCGATCGAGGAGGAGACCGAGGCGAATCTCCAGCGGCTCCTCCAGGTCAATCTGGTCGGCCCGTTCCTCGGCATCCAGGCGGTGGTGCCGGCGATGCGCGCGACCGGCGACGGCGGCTCGATCGTCAACATCTCCTCCACCGCGGGCCTGGTCGGCATCCAGGGCCATGCTTCGTACGGGGCGACGAAGTTCGGGCTGCGCGGGCTCAGCAAGTCCGCCGCGCTCGACCTGGCCCGGCACCGCATCCGGGTCAACTCGGTGCACCCGGGCATGGTGGACACCCCGATGGTCGCCGGCGCGCTCGGTGCGGACGCCGGGAAGCAGGAGTGGCCGAACGTGCCGCTGCGCCGGATGGGCCGCCCGGAGGAGGTGGCGGAGCTGGTGCTGTACCTGGTGTCGGACGCCTCGGCGTACGTGACCGGCGCCGAGTTCGCCGTCGACGGCGGGCTCACCGCCCAGTAGGCAGCACACGAGGAAGCCCGCCGGCGGCGACCGGCGGGCTTCCTCATGCGTCGTACGGCTTCGTACGTCATACGGTGCTCAGCGCGAGTCCATCGCCTCCGCGATGTCGTTGACCGCGATCCAGCTGAACGTCATCGCGGGCCCGATGGTCGCGCCCGGCCCCGGATAGGTCTCCCCCATCACCGCCGCCGAGGCGTTGCCGGAGGCGTACAGGCCCTCGATGACCGAGCCGTCGGCGCGCAGCACGCGAGCCGACGCGTCGGTGACCGGGCCGCCCTTGGTACCGATGTCCCCGGGGTGGACGGGGATCGCGTAGTACGGGGGCTTTTCGAGCGGCGCCAGGTTGGGGTTGGGCAGGGTGGGGTCGCCGTAGTAGCGGTCGTACACGCTCGCGCCGCGCCGGAAGTCGGCGTCGTGGCCCGCGCGGGCGAAGCCGTTGAAGCGGTCGAGCGTGGCCCGCAGCCGCTCGGCGGGGAGTGCGGTCTGCGCGGCGAGTTCCGCCACCGTGCCGGCCTTCTTCACAAAGCCGCTCGCGAGCCACTTCCTGGGGAACGGCTGTCCCGGCAGCAGGCCCATGATGACGTAGCGGGCCTTGGAGGTGGCGTCGAGGATCAGCCAGGACGGCACGGTGGAGGCGCCCGGCCGGTGGTGCGCGTACATGGCGTCCACGAACTCGTGGTACGGCGCGGCCTCGTTGGCGTACCGCTCGCCCGCCTGGTCCACGATCACCATGCCGGGGATGCCGCGGTCCGCGACCAGGAAGAACGGCTTCTCGCCCGGCGCCACCACGGACGGCGCGCCCCACACCTTGTCCATCAGGTCGGTCGCCGCGCCCACCGCGACGGCCGCTTCGAGCGCGTCCCCGGTCTGGCCCTCGGCCGCCGCCGACCACTCCGGGGAGGTCGGCGCCGGGAGGTACTTCTCCCGCAGCCGGGTGCTGTGCGAGAAGCCGCCGGAGGCCAGGACGACACCGCCGGCGGCCCGTACGGTGACCTCGCCCCCGCCACGGTCGAGACGTACGCCCGTCACCCGGCCGTCCTCGGTCACCAGGGAGGTGAGCGGCGCGGAGAGCCACAGGTCAGCGCCGAGCCGGTCGAGCGAGTGGCGCATGCGGGCGATCAGCGCCTCCCCGAGCGCGACCGGCTTGCGGCCCGTGGCACGGTCCCGCAGCGCCTGAAGGCCCACCTTCAGCGAGGTGCGCCGGCCCGCCCAGGTGCGGGCCGCCATGTTCAGGAAGCGGAAGTCGTAGGAGGTGATGGTGAGGCCGTAGGTGGGCAGCCCGGCGCGCCGCAAGGTGCGGAGCTGTTCCGAATTCAGCCGCTTGAGGTCGAAGACCTCCGGTTCGACGGAGCGGCCCTGCGAGGCGCCGCCGAGCCGCTCCGGGTAGTAGTCGCTGTAGCCAGGGGTGTACCGGAACCGGACCGCGGTGCGGTCGTGGAACTCGCGCAGCATCGCCGGGCCGTACTCCAGGTACGCCTCCTTGCGCTCGGCGGGCACCCGGTCCCCGACGGTCACGTCGAGGTACGCGCGCGCCTTCTCCCTCGTGTCGCCGAGTCCCGCGGCGTCCAGATGGAAGTTGCCCGGTATCCAGACGGCCCCGCCGGACAGTGCCGTGGACCCGCCGTACCGGTCGGTCTTCTCGGCCACCAGCACGGTGAGGCCGCGCAGCCGGGCGGTGAGCGCCGCTGCCAGGCCCGCGGCACCGGACCCGATCACCACCACGTCGTAGGTGTGGCCCCAGGAAGCGGAAGCATCGCTCGTCATCAGAAGGCTCCCACGGCGTAGCGGCTGCGGAAGTACAGGAGCGGCCGGCCGTCCTCCCGGGCGTCGAGCGCCAGGACGCGCGCGGTGACCAGGTGGTGGTCGCCCGCCTCGTACACGGCCTCCAGCTCGCACTCCACGAAGGCGAGCGCGCCGTCGATGCGTACGGTGCCGTGCTCGCCGGTGCTCCAGGGCACGCCGGCGAACTTGTCGGGGCCGCTGCGGCCGAACGCCGCGCAGGTCTCGCGCTGGTGCTCGGCGAGGATGTTGACGCAGAACCGGCCGGTCCGCTCGATCAGCGGCCAGCTGGTGGACGCCCTGCCCACCGCCAGCATGACCAGCGGCGGGTCGAGGGAGAGCGAGGCGAAGGACTGGCAGGCGAAGCCCGCGGGCCGCCCGTCGGCGCCGAGCCCCGCCACGATCGTGATCCCGGTCGCGAAGCGCCCCAGGACGTCCCGGAAGTCGGCCGCATCCACGGCACGCTCGCTCAGCCGTTCCATCGGTGTCCCCAGAAGCTGTCGGCGGTGATCTCCTTGGCCACCCAGGTGGCCGGGTCCACGATCAGGCCGTCCCAGCCGTACTCGACCTGGAAGCCGCCGGGCGCCTGGGCGTAGAAGGAGACCATCCGGTCGTTGGTGTGCCGGCCGAGGGTGGAGGCGATGGGGATGTCGGCGACGTGCATACGGTCCAGGCCGCGGCCCACGTCGTCCAGGGTCTCCAGCTCCACCATGAAGTGCACGATGCCCGGGGGCAGCGCGCCGGGGTACAGGCCCAGGCTGTGGTGGCGGCGGTTGGGGCTCAGGAAGTGCATCCAGTGGAAGTCCCGCTGCTCGGTGGCGGTGGGTACGCCCTCCGGCGGCAGCCGCATCGAGTCGCGCAGCTGGAAGCCGAGCAGGTTCTCGTAGAAGTCCAGCGCCGCCTCGATGTCCGGTACCGGCAGGACGACGTGGCCCAGGCCGAGGCCACCGGTGACGAAACGGTTGCCGTACGGAGTGCCGAGCGGGGTGTGGTCCTGCGCCTGCCCCCAGAAGATCTCCAGGGGGTTGCCGCAGGGGTCGGCGCACTGGATCAGGCCCTGCACGCGGCGTTCGGCCAGCAGTGCGTCATCGGCGTGCTTCACGGTGACGCCGGCCTCCTCCAGCTCCCGCGCCGCCGCCGCGAGCGCGGCGGCGTTGGCGACCTCCCAGCCGGCCGCCTGCAGCCGGTCGGTGGTGGAACGGACGACGGCGATGCGGTGGGCGCGGTCGTCCATCCGCAGGTAGAGCGTGTCGTCGTCGGTGCCGGTGGCCGCCACCATGCCGAGGAGGTCCAGCGCGTAGGTGCGCCACTCCTCGAACCGGGTGGTCTCCACCCGCAGATAGCCCAGGGCACGGATGTCCATGGGGAACACCTCTCTGTCGGTGGGGTGGTCAGTGCGAGAAGCTGCTGTTCATTGGGAAAAGAAGGCGGCGGCGAGCCGGTTGAACTCATCCGCCTGCTCGGTCTGCGCCCAGTGGCCGCAGTGCGGGAAGACGTGCAGCCGGGCGTCGGGGATGGTCTTGAGGGCCACCAGCGCCCCGTCGAGCGGATTGGTGCGGTCCTCGCGGCCCCAGGTGAGGAGGACAGGCTGAGTGATGCGGTGGGCCTCGCGCCAGAGCATCCAGTCCTGCGCCCAGGCGGGGTTGGCGAATGCGGCGGCCATCCGGGCGTTGCCGAGCTTCGTCTCGGGGTCGGTGGCCGAGGCCCAGCGCTCCTCGACCAGCTCGTCGGTGACGATGGACTGGTCGTACGCCATGACGCTCAGGAAGGCGCGCAGCTGTTCCTTGGTCGGCTCGGGTGCCGACTGGAACTCGAAGAGCCGCTTGATGCCTTCGGTCGGGTCGGGCGCGAAGAGGTTGAGGGAGATCCCGCCCGGGCCCATCAGCAGCAGCTTGCCGACCTTGTCCGGGTGGTTCAGCGCCATGCGGACGGAGGTGCCGCCGCCGAGCGAGTTGCCGATGAAGTGCGCCCGTTCGATGCCCAGTTCGTCCATCAGGGCGGCAACGGCGCCCGCACTGTAGCTGAAGTAGTCCCGGTCGAGCTCGGGCTTGGCGGAGCGGCCGAAGCAGGGCTGGTCGACCAGGAGAGTACGGAAGGTACGGGCGAAGACGGGCAGGTTCGCTCCGAAGTTGCTCCAGCCGGAGGCGCCGGGGCCGCCGCCGTGCAGCATGATCACGACCGGTGCGTCCGGGCGGTCGGCGGGCCCCGCCTCGTGGTAGTGCAGCGCGATCCCGGCCGCCTTGGCCGTCCGCGACGTCGACTCGTACGTGAGCTGCGCGGTCATCTGCTCCCCCATCAGAGCATCGTGTCCTGGATCTCGATGCCGAGCGCCGCCTGCCCGAAGAGGACCAGCGCCCGCTCGGGGTCGTTGGCGGCGTGCCCCCGGCCGGTGTGGACATCGCGCCAGGCGCGCTGCACGGGGCTCGGGCCGTTGCGCATCGCGCTGCCGCCGGCGTTCTCCACCAGCAGGTCCACCGCCGAAACGGCCCGTTCGGTGGCCATCACCTGGTCGCGGCGGACGCGGGCGCGCAGCTCCGGCGTCGGGTCCTCGCCGCGCTCGGCACACCCGTACAGCTCGCTCATGTTGCGGCGCAGTTGCAGCCAGGCCGCGTCGATGTCGCCGGCCGCGCGGGCGATCCGGACCTGCGCGAAGGGGTCCTCGGCGACCTTCTGGCCGTAGGAGACCCGGATGCGTTCCCGGGTGACCGCCGCGTACGCCTCGTACGCGCCCTCGGCGATGCCGACGAGCGGGGTGGAGATCGCGGTGGTGAAGACGGAGGCGTACGGCAGCCGGAACAGCGGCTCGGGGTTCAGTGCCTGGCCCGGTGTCCGCAGCGCGCTGACCGGGCCGAAGCTGAGCGCCCGGTGCTCGGGCACGAAGGCGTCCTCGATGACGATGTCGTTGCTGCCGGTGCCGCGCAGGCCCACGGTGTCCCAGACCCGGTCGACGGTGTACTGGGTACGCGGCACGAGGAAGGTCCGCATGTCGACGGGCGTGCCGTCCTCGCCGAGGATCAGCCCGCCGAGCAGCGCCCAGTCGGCGTGGTCGCAGCCGGAGGAGAAGTGCCAGCGGCCGGAGATCCGGAAGCCGCCGTCGGCGACGGTGACCTTGCCGGTGGGGGCGTAGGAGGAGGCGATGCGGGTGCCGCGGCCGACGCCCCAGACCTCTTCCTGGGCCCTGGGGTCGTACAGGCCGACGTGCCAGGGGTGGACGCCGAGTACGGAGGCGACCCATCCGGTGGAGCCGCACGCCTTGGCGATCTCCTTGACCGCCTCGTAGAAGAGCGCCGGGTTCGCCGCGTGGCCGCCGTACGCCCGCGGCTGGAGCAGCCGGAAGAAGCCGGTCTCCTCCAGTTCCTTGATCGAGGCGTCGGGCACCCGGCAGAGCTGCTCGGCCTCGGGGGCGCGCTCCCGGAGCACAGGGGCGAGTTCCCGGACGGCGGCGAGGACCGCGTGCGCGCTCATGGCGTCTTCGCTCATGGCGTCCCCTCTCAAGTCGTGTCTCAAGCCGTGAATGCGGCCGTGCGATGCGGAGGTGCGAAGGTGCGAAGGTGCGAAGGTGCGGCGAATCTACGGCTGACTATTTCTTTTAGAAATAGTGGGTTCCCGCTCAGCGGGAACCGTGGCAGGCTCACGGCACCCCTCCCCCGCTCCTCACAGGAGTCGCCGATGACCGTGCAAGCGCCGTCGCTTCTGGAGAAGGCCGCACTCGTCCTGGGCGCCTTCAAGGGCGCCACGCCCCGGCTGACACTCACCGAGGTGGTACGCCGCTCCGGGCTTCCCCGCTCCTCCGTGCACCGGATACTGGACCAACTGGTGCGGCTGGGCTGGCTGGAACGCGACGGCCGGGACTACCGGCTGGGCATGGGGATGCTGGAGCTGGGCGCGTCGGCCGCGCACCACAACCGGCTGCGCCGGGCCGCGCTGCCGCATCTGCACGCGCTGCACGAGAGGGCCGGGCACGTGGTGCACCTCGCGGTTCTCGACGGCCCCGAAGTGGTGTACCTGGAGCGGCTCGGCGGCACGGCGGACGCCTCGGTACCGTCCCGGATCGGCGGCCGGCAGCCGGCGTACTGCACGGGGACCGGCAAGGCGATCCTGGCCTTCAGCGAGGAGGCGCTGGTCGCCGAGGTGCTGCGGGCCGGGCTGCGGCCGCGTACGCCGTACACGCTCGTCCGGCCGCGGTCCCTCCGCGCGGAGCTGACGCGTGTCCGCGAACGCGGCGTGGCCTACGACCGGGAGGAGGCCTTCCGCGGCGTGTCGTGCGTGGCGGCACCGCTGCGGGGCGCCGGGCGCGCGGTCGCCGCGATCTCGGTGTGCGGCAACGGCATCCACCGCGAACTGGAGCGGCTGGCGCCCATGGTGCTCGGGACCGCGCGGTCGGTGTGGGGAGCCCTGTACGGGCCGGGGCGCGCGGTGCAGCCGCGCGCGGCCCAGGAGGTGGCCCCGCCCCTGGAACCGGGCCAGATGGACACACTGATGTCGTGGCTGCGATTCGCCGAGTGGATGTGAACGGTGTGCAGGTGAGCGGTGTGCAGGTGAGCGGTGTTGAAGTGAACCGCGTGGAGGTGAACCTCGGGGCGGGTGCCTCGGGACGGGTGACTTGAGGCGGGTGCCTTGAGGCGGGTGCCGACGCCGACGCTGCGGGGCAGGGGTCAGTGGTCAGGAGTAGCTGATCCCGACCCGGTCGGTGACGGGCAGGGCCTGGCAGGCCAGGACATAGCCCTCGGTGAGGTCCTGCTCGTCGAGCACGTCATTGCCGGCCATCTTCACCTCGCCGGAAACGACCCGGCAGGCACAGGCGCCGCAGGCCGCCTCCCGGCAGGAGTACGGCGCGTCGACGCCGGCGGCGAGCAGGGCGTCGAGCAGTGTCGTCCGCTCGGGCCAGCCGACGACATGCGTCACACCGTCCAGTTCCACCTCGGCCACGGGCTCCCCGTCGACCGCCGGTACGGGCTCCCCGTCGACCGCCGGTACGGGCCCCGCGGCGGTCGGGGCGGCCGGTGCGGCCGGTGCGGCAAAGACATCGGCGCCGAGGGAGAAGAACCGCTCCCGGTGCACGCGGGTACCGTCCAGCGCGGCTTGCACCGCGTCCATCAGGGGCTCGGGCCCGCAGACGTAGGTGTCCCGTCCGGCGTACGGCGCAACCACCGCCGCCAGCCGATCGGCCGTGGGCAGCCCCTGGAGCGTCTCCAGCCAGTGGATCACCACCAGCCGGCTCGGGAAGTCCTCACCCAGCTCCCGCAGTTCGTTCCGGAAGACGACGGCAGCCTCGTCCCGGTTGGCGTACAACAGCGCCACCCGGCCCCGCCCCCGCACCAGAGCCGACTTGGCGATGGAGAGGACCGGCGTAATGCCGCTCCCACCCGCGACCAGCAGCAGGTCGCAGTCGAGGGAGTCCGGCGTGAAGGTGCCGGCCGGAGGAAACACCTCCAGCTCGTCCCCGGCCGCGACCCGGTCGCAGAGCCAGTGCGACCCGTACCCCCCGGTCACGCGCTTGACAGTGATCCTCAGCGGCTCACCGGTATCCGGTGAACTGGCGAGGGAGTAGCACCGCGCCACGGCCGCCGCCCCGTCGCCGCCGGACCCCGGCAACCGCACCGTCAGGAACTGCCCGGGACGGTAGGCGAACCGGTCCGCCGCCCCGTCCGGCGGCTGGAGCACGAAAGAACGAGCGTCGGCCGTCTCGTCGATCACCTCGGTGACGCGCAGCCGGTACGTACGCGGCTCAGGCATCGGCGGCCTCCGGACCGGCGTCGTCCCGGCGGGTGACCGTCAGAACGCCCGCCGCCACCGCTCTGCCGATGCTGTCGCGCAGCGCCGGGCACGTCCGGATCCGGGCGCCGGTCTCGCCCGCCGCGACGCGGCTGCCGAACTCCGGGCAGACGGCGGCCGCTTCGGCCGTCCACTGCACGGACGTGTGCGCATGGCTGAACTTCTCGCAGCGGACCTGGTTGCCGCAGGCCGCGCACTCCACCGGCTGCACGTCAGGCACCGCTCGCGGTCCGCGATTCCGCGGCGTCGGGCACGGCCCGCGTTTCCTTGGCATCATCGGGCACGGTCCGTGTTTCCGAGGCGTCGGGCACGGTCGCCGCCCGGCGCGCCAGGTTCTCGTCGACCTCGGCGCGCCAGGCCTTGTTGGCCCGTTCGGTGTCGACCTCGAACTCGAACCGCTGGACCATCTCGTCCCGCACCTCCCCGGCGTCCACGTAGAACTGTTCGTACCAGCGGCGCAGCTGGTACACCGGGCCGTCCTCCTCGGTCAGCAACGGATTGTCGATCCGGGTCTTGTTACGCCAGATCTCGACATCCTGCTCGAACCCGGTCGCCAACCCCTCGGCGGTGAGCCGGGCGGCCTCCGCGGCCTCCGCGTCCGTCATCCCCGGCAGCTTCTTCACAATGGCGCCGTATTGCAGCAGGAAGCTGTCCGCGTCGATCGGATAGTGGCAGTTGATCAGCACCATCTCCGTCTCGACACCCTCGGCCACCGGCGTCCAGAGGTAGTCGATCATGTAGGAGGGGCCGTAGTAGGAGGCGTCGGAGCGCAGCGGGGCACTGAGCCCGCCGAGATCGACGTCCTCGCGCGGGGAGCTCTCCATGTACTGGGTGGCGATGTGCCCCTCGAAGACGTTCTTGAAGTACGTGGGAAAGGAGTAGTGCACGTAGTAGAAGTGCGCCATGTCCACGATGTTGTCCACGATCTCGCGGCAGTTGGCGCCCTCCACCCGGATCGTGTGCCAGGTCCAGCCGCTCCACTCGTCGCTGAAGGCGCCCTCGATACGCGGGATGGTCACCTCGGGCGGCGGCGGATTGCCCTCGGGGTCGTACCAGACGAACAGCTGGCGGTTCTCCTCCAGCGTGGTCCACGCGCGGGTACGGGCCCGCGGCGGCACCCGACGGGCATACGGCACACCGGCGCACCGCCCATTGCCGGACCATCGCCAGTCGTGAAACGGACAGGCAACGGCGTCACCCTTCACCGAACCATGGGCAAGATTGCCGCCCATGTGCGGGCAGTAAGCATTGAGCACATGCAGCGCCCCGTCGCTCTCCCCCTGGAACACCACCAGCCTGGTACCGAACGCCTCGACCTCGTGCGGCACACCGTCCTTGAAGGCGTCGGCGAGACCGAGACAGTGCCAGCCGCGAGCGAAGCGGGCGGGCGGGCGACCCGCGTCGATGACGCGGACCTCGTCATGGGGAGCAGTCATCTTCTCGTCCTCCTGCACGGCGACGGCCTGTCCGGCGAGGCTAGGCCGCCCCGGACCCACCACGGGAGACGCTTTTCCCAGTGAGCGGGAAACCGGGCCGGGTGCTAACCACCCACTGCCTGTCGGCGCATCTACGTGGTCTCCCGCACCATGACGCTGAGGCCGGCCAGCTCCCGTCCCCACGTCATAGCGGGCCGCGGGGGCGACGGTTGTTGGAGTCCGTGTTCTGACAGGGGGGTACTACCAGGAGCCGGGGCCGGGGACGTGAGAGGCGGCAGGGGTCTCGGCCTGGACGAGACCACGTTGGTGAGCTTGTCGGCGAACGTCTGGCTCTTGGCGTCCCAGATGGCCCACCACCAGCCCAGCCCGAAGACCGCGTAGTTCAGGAACTGGAGCATGCGCCGGGCAAGAGCGAGTCCGACGCCGAGCGTTTGGCCGTGCCCATCTCGGACGGCGCGGATGTTCAAGGCCTTCTTGCCGATCTGCTTTCCATGTGGATCTTCTATGGACGACAGAGTATGGGCAGTCACTGACAGTGCTCGCCGCTTCCCTGCCGATCGGCCCATCAGGTTTTTTCGCAGGTCATTCCGACGGTGTTCTGTACATGGTCACCGGCTACGTTTCCTCGGCCGATCACCGGGCACCTGCCCCAGTGATCGGCCGTGCAGCGGCAAGCCCTGACCCGGCGCACCGCGCTGAGGAGGACGGAGGTCCACCATGCTGAGCGCAATCGCAGACGTTCTTCGATCCATCGGCGGGGCCATCGCCACCGTCGTCACCCTGCCGTTCCGGGCCGTGGCCCGACTGTTCAGCGGCGCCGCAAGCTCCGCCCACGGACGCCACTGACAAACCCCCACGCGCCCTGCTGCGCAGACACCACGAACCAAGCCCGGCTGGTCTCCCCCGTCCAGCCGGGCTTGCCTCTGCCCAGCCTGCCGCGGCGCGCCCCTGACATGGGTTCGCGTACGGCCCGGGGCTTCGCGATGTGCTGATCGCGTCGTCGTCGATGACGTACAGTGCCCGGTGGCTGCCAACCCTGAGGCGGCGGTCCGCATTCTGCTCACTCGCCTCGGCCGCTCCTCCGGCTGAGTTCCCTCGGCCTCGCGCCGCTCGCGCTCGGCGATCGCCAGCGAGTCCTCAAGATCCTCTATCAAATCTTGTGTACATCCATGAATGATCGCGTTGCCCCTCCGCGACCCGCTCGGCGGTCGAGCCCGCGCCCCGTCCACCGCGTCACTGTGCCCCGTACACCGACTGCGGAGGTTCGGCCTCGGCGAGGAGCTTGCGGGTTGCTTCGCCTGCTTCTGTCGGGGTCCAGCGGGCGTTCTTGTCGGCGGTGGGGCCGGGGTGCCAGCCTTCCATGACGGTGATGCGTCCGCCCTCCGCTTCGAAGACCCGGCCGGTCACCCCGGCGGAGTCGGCGGAGCCGAGCCAAACCACGAGCGGGGAGACGTTTTCCGGGGCCATCGCGTCGAAGGCGCCCTCGCCCGGCGCGGCCATGGTCTCGGCGAAGGCCTGCTCGGTCATCCGGGTACGGGCAGCTGGGGCGATCGCGTTGACCTGGACGCCGTACCGGGCCATCTCCGCGGCGGCGACCAGGGTGAGCCCGACGATGCCGGCCTTGGCGGCCGCGTAGTTTCCCTGGCCGACGCTGCCGAGCAGGCCGGCGCCCGAACTGGTGTTGATCACCCGGGCTGTGGGCGTACGGCCGGCCTTGGCCTCCGCGCGCCAGTGCGCCGCGGCGTGCCGCAGCGTCAGGAAGTGGCCCTTGAGATGGACCCGCATCACGGCGTCCCAGTCGTCCTCGTCGAGGTTGATCAGCATCCGGTCGCGGAGGAACCCGGCGTTGTTGACGAGGGTGTCGAGCCGGCCGTACGTGTCGAGCGCGGCGGCGACGAGTGAGGCGGCTCCGTCCGTGGTGGCGATGTCGCCGCCGTGCGCGACCGCCTCGCCGCCGCGGGCCCGGATCTCGTCGACGACCTCCTGGGCGGGGCCGGCGGCGCCGCCGCTGCCGTCCAGGCCGACACCGAGGTCGTTGACGACGACCCGGGCGCCCTCGGCGGCCAGGGCGAGGGCGTGCGCACGGCCCAGGCCGCGGCCCGCTCCGGTGACGACGGCGACGCGTCCGGTGCACAGTCCGGTCATGGTGATCCTGCCTTTCGAGGCGGGGGCGGGGTTTTCGGAACAACGGGTGCGAGTCGGTCCGTACCAGCCGCGGGTCGACCCGTAACAGCCCAGTCAGTTGTTGACAGTGGCGGCGTCCAGGAATGCCGGGCGTTCGCCGCCGCCGTGTGCGTGCAGGCTCGCGCCGCTGATGTACGCGGCCCGGTGCGAGGCGAGGAAGACGCAGGCGTCGCCGATCTCGGTGGGTTCGGCGAGCCTGCCGAGCGGGACGGTGCGGCCGACCGCGGCCACGCCGGCCTCGTCCCCGTAGTGCAGGTGGGACAGTTCGGTGCGGACCATGCCGACGACGACGGTGTTGACCCGTACCGCCGGGGCCCACTCCACGGCCATGGAGCGGGCCAGGTTCTCCAGGCCCGCCTTGGCGGCGCCGTAGGCCGCGGTGCCCGGTGAGGGTCGGGTACCGCTGACGCTGCCGATCATGGTGATCGAGCCGTCCGTCCCCGTCGCGCGCATCACGTCGTACGCGGCGAGCGAGGCGGTCAGCGGGGCGAGCAGGTTCAGTTCGACGACCCGGGCGGCAGGCCGGGCACCGCCGTCGGCGAGGGTACGGAACGGGGTGCCCCCGGCGTTGTTCACCAGGGTGTCCAAGCGGCCGTACTCGTCCCCGACCCGCCGGAAGAAGGCGCCGACGGCATCGGGGTCGCGCAGGTCGACGGGGAGGAAGCGGGCGGTGCGCCCGGCCGCCCGCACCGGCTCGTCGGGGGGCCGCCGAGCGCAGGTCACCACCTCGGCCCCGGCCTCCAGCAGGGCGCGGCCGATTCCCGCGCCGACGCCCCGCGTCCCGCCCGTCACGACGGCGACGGACCCGGTGAGATCGATGATCGCTGGCATTGAGCACCTCCCGCGGCGCGCCGACCGCTGCTACCTTGCCTGCACGCGCCCTAACAAACGTTTGGTGGAAAGGTAGCTGATCTGCTCATGAGTGTCTCCACCTCCACACCCGAAGAGGGCATCGCGGTCGTCACCGTGGACTTCCCACCGGTGAACGCCCTTCCCGTGCAGGGCTGGTACGACCTGGCCGCAGCGGTACGCGCCGCCGGGGCCGATCCGAAGGTGCGCTGTGTCGTCCTTGCCGCCGCCGGGCGCGGCTTCAACGCCGGTGTGGACATCAAGGAGATGCAGCGCACGCCCGGTCACGACGCGCTGCTCGGCGCCAACCGAGGCTGTTACGAAGCGTTCGCCGCCGTGTACGACTGCGAAGTGCCGGTGGTCGCCGCTGTGCAGGGTTTCTGTCTGGGCGGCGGCATCGGGCTGGTGGGCAACGCGGACGCCATCGTGGCGAGCGACGACGCGACGTTCGGCCTGCCCGAGCTGGACCGCGGCGCGCTGGGTGCGGCCACCCATCTCGCCCGGCTGGTCCCGCAGCACGTGATGCGGACGCTCTACTACACCTCGCGCACCGTCACCGCCGAGCAGCTGCGGCAGTACGGCTCCGTTTGGCGCGTCGTACCACGTGGACAACTGGACGGCGCGGCACGTGAGTTGGCGGGCGAGATCGCCGCCAAGGACGGGACTCTGATCCGTCTCGCCAAGGCCGCCATCAACGGCATCGATCCGGTCGACGTACGCCGCAGCTACCGCTTCGAGCAGGGCTTCACCTTCGAGGCCAACCTCAGTGGCATCGCCGACCGCGTACGCGACACCTTCGGCAGCGGCAGCGGCAGCGGCAGCGGCAGCAGCAGCGACGGCGAGGGCGACAGCACCAACACCGGAACCAGCACAGCAAAGGAGCAGCCGTCATGAGCGCGGACAAGACGATGACCGCCGACGAGGTGGTCGGCCGCCTCTCCAGCGGCATGACGCTCGGCATCGGCGGGTGGGGTTCGCGGCGCAAGCCGATGGCGCTGGTGCGTGCACTGCTGCGCTCGGACGTCACCGACCTGACCGTGGTGTCCTACGGCGGCCCGGACGTCGGGCTGCTCGCGGCCGCCGGGAGGATCCGCAGACTGGTCACCGCCTTCGGCACGCTGGACTCCGTCCCGCTGGAGCCGCACTTCTGCGCGGCCCGGCAGGGTGGCGGCCTCGAACTGACCGAGCTGGACGAGGCGATGGTCATGTGGGGGCTCACCGCCGCCGCGCACCGGCTGCCGTTCATGCCGATCCGGGCGGGGCTCGGCTCGGACGTGATGACGGTCAACCCGTCCCTGCGCACGGTCACCTCGCCGTACGAGGACGGCGAGGAGCTGGTCGCCGTGCCGGCGCTGCGGCTGGACGCCGCGCTGGTGCACCTCGACCGGGCCGACGCGCGCGGCAACGGCCAGTACCTCGGCCCCGACCCGTACTTCGACGACCTGTTCTGCCAGGCGGCGGACGCCGCGTACCTGTCCTGCGAGCGCATCGTCGACACCGCGGAGCTGCTCAAGGCCGCCGGACCACAGTCACTGCTGGTCAAGCGGGCGTTCGTGACCGGGGTGACCGAGACCCCGAACGGTGCGCACTTCACCTCCTGCGAGCCCGACCACGGACGCGACGAGGCGTTCCAGCGGGCGTACGTGCGGGCCGCCAAGGACCCGGAGGCCTGGGAGGCCTTCGTCCGGCGGTTCCTGTCCGGTGACGAGCAGACGTACCAGGCCGCGGTCGCGGCGTTCCACGAGGAGGGGTCCGCATGACCACGGTGAAGGCGACCAGGGCCGAGTACTGCGTACTGGCCTGCGCGGAGGTCTGGCGCGACGCGGGCGAGGTGCTGGCCAGTCCGATGGGTACCGTCCCGTCGATCGGTGCCCGGCTGGCGAAGCGCACCTTCTCCCCCGACCTGCTGCTGACGGACGGGGAGGCACTGCTGATGGCGGACGTGCCGGCGGTCGGGGCGCGGTCCGAGGTGACCGAGGGCTGGCTGCCCTATCGGCAGCACCTGGCGCTGGTGGCCACCGGGCGGCGGCACGTGATGATGGGCGCGAGCCAGCTCGACCGGTACGGCAATCAGAACATCAGCTGCATCGGCGACTGGGGCCGGCCGAAGCGCCAGTTGCTCGGAGTGCGGGGAGCGCCGGTCAATACCCTTAATAATCCCACCAGTTACTGGGTTCCGCGGCATTCGCGCCGGGTGTTCGTGGAGCGGGTCGACATGGTGAGCGGGGTCGGGTACGACCGGGCTGCCGCGGCCGGCCCTTCCGCCACCCGGTACCACCGCATCCCGGAGGTCGTCACCGACCTGGGCGTCTTCGACTTCGAGACCCCGGACCGCACCCTGCGGCTGCGCTCGCTGCACCCCGGTGTCACGGTCGAGCAGGTCCGCGAGGCCACCGGTTTCCCGCTCGACGTCCCCGCCCCGGTGCCGTACACCCGCGAACCCACGGCCGCAGAGCTGCGCCTGATCCGTGAGGTCATCGACCCCGACGGGCTGCGGGACCGGGAGGTCCCCGCATGACGGCACCGGAGCGCCCCCGCACGGCGGAGGCCACGCTCGCCACGCCGTTGACACGGCTGGTCGGTGTGCGGCACCCCGTCGTGCAGACCGGCATGGGCTGGGTCGCGGGCCCCCGGCTCGTCTCGGCCGCGGCGAACGCGGGCGCGCTGGGCATTCTGGCGTCGGCCACCATGACCGTGGACCAGCTGCGCGCTGCCGTCCGGGAGGTCGCCGCGCGTACGGAAGCGCCGTTCGGGGTGAACCTGCGTGCGGACGCGGGCGACGCGGCCGACCGCGTCCGGATCATCATCGAGGAGGGCGTACGGGTCGCCTCCTTCGCCCTCGCCCCCTCCCAAGAGCTGATCGCCCGGCTCAAGGACGCCGGCGTCATCGTCATGCCGTCCGTCGGCGCCCGGCGGCACGCGGAGAAGGTGGCCGCCTGGGGTGCCGACGCCGTGATCGTGCAGGGTGGCGAGGGCGGCGGCCACACCGGGGAGGTCGCCACCGGCGTACTGCTGCCGCAGGTCGTGGACGCGGTGGACATCCCGGTGGTGGCGGCCGGCGGGTTCCGGGACGGGCGGGGGCTGGTGGCGGCGCTGGCATACGGCGCCGCCGGCATCGCCATGGGCACCCGCTTCCTCCTCACCTCCGACAGCACCGTCCCGGACGCGGTCAAGGCCCGGTACCTCGCCGCGACCGTCAAGGACGTCACCGTCACCACCGCCGTCGACGGCCTTCCCCACCGGATGCTGCGCAGCGAACTGGTCGACGCGCTGGAGCGCTCCGGCCGGGCCGCATCGCTGCTGCGCGCGGTGCGCCACGCCGCGGCCTTCAAGCGCGAGTCCGGCATGAGCTGGCGCCGGATGGTCCGCGACGGCCTGGCCATGAAGCACGGCAGGGACCTGACCTGGAGTCAGGTGCTGCTGGCCGCCAATACGCCCATGCTGCTCAAGGGGTCGATGGTGGACGGCCGTACGGACCTGGGCGTGATGGCGGCCGGGCAGGTCGCGGGGCTCATCGACGACCTGCCGTCCTGCGCCGAGCTGGTCGACCGCGTCATGGCGGAGGCTCACGCCACACTCCGCGCCCTGCCCGCAGCGGACTGACCCCGGTCCGCTCCGTTTGCCCGCCACGGGCCGACTCCGGCGCGCCATGGCCCGGGGCGGCCCCGCGCTTCCCCCTCCCAAGGAACTTCCGGCACACCGCACCCCGGACATCCCCTCCCCCCCTTGGAGTGACCCATGCGCGCCACTCACCTCCGCCGTACGGCGGCAGTGCTGCTCGCCACCGCCCTCGGCTTCCTCCCCGCCTGTGCGGCGGACCCGGCCCCCGACCGGCCCGCCTCCTCGCCCACCTCCTCACCCGGCCCCGCCGCCGAGACCGTCCACCGCGTCGAGCTGCGGGGCGCGGTCAACGTGCGCGACCTCGGCGGCTACCGCACCCGCGACGGCCATCACGTCCGGTACGGCCGGGTCTTCCGCGCCGACGGGCTCGGAAAACTGAGCCCCGCGGACGGCAAGAAACTCACCGGTCTGGGCCTGCGCACCGTCGTGGACCTGCGCGTCCCCGCCGAGACCGCGCGCGACGGCGCCGACCGGCTGCCGCGCGGCCTGAAGCTGGTCTCCCGGCCCGTGCAGGACCGCCGGCTGAACGACACGACCAACGAGGCACTGGGCAGCAAGGATCCGGACACGCAGCGGCGGCTGCTCGGGGGCGGCCGGGCGGAGCGGCTGATGCGCGCCACGTACCGGTCGTTCGTCACCGCCGCGCAGAGCCGCCGCCAGTTCGCGGCGACCGTGCGCGACCTCGCGGACGGCAGAGGCACTCCGCTGCTCTTCCACTGCACCGCGGGCAAGGACCGCACCGGCTGGCTGAGCTACGTACTGCTCCGCGCCGTCGGCGTACCGGACGCCACCGCGACCGGTGACTACCTCCTCTCCAACGACCTGCGGGCCGCGGCCGACCGCCGGACCCGCGCGGGGCTGGAGAAGAGCGGACAGATGCGCGACGCGGACCTGCTCACCCCGCTGCTGGCCGTCCGCAAGGACTACCTCCGGGCCGCCGTCGACCAGGCCGAGCGGGACTACGGCGGCCTCGACGGCTACCTCACCGAGGGGCTGGACCTGGACTCCCGCACCCTGGCGAGGCTCCGCTCCCGCCTGGTGGACTGAACCGCGCGGCTGAGAGGGCTCAGCGCCGGCCCGTCCGTACCGCTCCCGCGCTCGCCGCGATCACCGTCCCGATCGCGGCGCACTGCGGCAGCGTCAGTCCCTGGCCCAGTACGAAGTAGCCGGCCGCCGCCCCGACGGCCGGCGCCAGGCTGGTGAGCACCGCGAACGTGGCGGCAGGCAGCCGGCGCAGGGCGAGCGGCTCCAGGGCGTAGGGCACGCCCGAAGGGGCGAGCCCGTGGAAGCCGCCGTCGCTCAGCAGGTAGACACCGGCGAGTGCGAGTCCCGCCCACAGCAGACCGGCGAGGCGTTCGGCGACCACACCGTGCCGCTGCTGCGGCGCAGCGGGCCGTGCCGTGGGGATCTCCACGACGGCCACCCCGCGCAACCACACCCGTCCGTCGGTGGTCCACCGCCCGCTCTCGGACGCCCCGCCGGTCCCCGTCGTCTTCGCCCGCCGCGAAGGCCCGGGCCATCCGGCCGTCGCGGACCTGCTGGCGCCGGCCCGCGAGGTCGTGGCGGCCGGAGAGGAGCGAGCCCGCACCGGCCGCGGTCAGAGCCGTTCGACGACGGTCACGTTGGCCTGGCCACCGCCCTCGCACATGGTCTGGAGGCCGTAGCGGCCGCCGGTGCGCTCCAGTTCGTGCAGGAGGGTGGTCATGAGCTTGGTGCCGGTGGCACCGAGGGGGTGGCCGAGGGCGATGGCGCCGCCGTTGGCGTTGACCTTGTCCGGGTCGGCGCCGGTCTCCTTCAGCCAGGCCAGTACGACCGGCGCGAATGCCTCGTTGATCTCGACCAGGTCGATGTCGTCGATGGTCAGGCCGGTCTTCTTCAGGGCGTGCGCGGTGGCCGGGATCGGCGCGGACAGCATCCGGATCGGGTCCTCGCCGCGTACGGAGAGGTGGTGGACGCGGGCGCGCGGGGTCAGGCCGTGTTCCCGTACGGCCCGTTCGGAGGCGAGGAGCATCGCCGAGGCGCCGTCGGACACCTGCGAGGAGACGGCCGCGGTCAGCCGGCCGCCCTCGACCACCGGCTTGAGCCCGGCCATCTTCTCCAGCGAGGTGTCCCGGCGCGGCCCTTCGTCGGCGGTGACGTCCCCGTACGGGACGAGTTCGCGTTCGAAGCGGCCCTCGTCGATGGCGCGGACGGCCCGCTGGTGGGAGCGGAACGCGAACTCCTCCATGGCCTCGCGGGTGATGCCCCACTTCTCGGCGATCAGTTCGGCGCCGTGGAACTGGTTGACCGGCGCGTCGCTGTAGCGGGCCCGCCAGCCCTCGCTGCCCGCGTAGGGCCCTTCGGTCAGCCCGAGCGGCTCGGCTGCCTGCCGGCTGGCGAAGGCGATCGGGATCATCGACATGTTCTGCGTGCCGCCCGCGACGACCAGGTCCTGCGTGCCGGAGAGCACCCCCTGCGCGGCGAAGTGGATCGCCTGCTGGGAGGAACCGCACTGCCGGTCGACGGTGACACCGGGCACCTCTTCGGGGAGCCCGGCCGCCAGCCAGCATGTGCGGGCGATGTCACCGGCCTGCGGCCCGACGGTGTCCAGGCACCCGAAGACCACGTCCTCGACGGCGGCCGGGTCGATGCCGGTGCGCGTCATGAGCGCCTTGAGCACATGGGCCCCGAGGTCGGCCGGGTGGACGGCGGCGAGCCCGCCGTTCCGCCGTCCGACGGGCGTGCGTATCGCGTCGATGATGTAGGCCTCGGCCATGGCTGCTGCTCCTCGGTCGGTTCGCAGGGGCGCGTGGGATTACGTGCGTACGGCGACGCCGTCCAGGACCATGGACAGGTACTGGCGGGCGATCTCCTCCGGGCTGTGCTGTCCGCCCGGGCGGTACCAGCTCACCGCGACCCAGACGGTGTCGCGGATGAAGCGGTAGGTGAGCCGGATGTCGAGGTCGGCGCGGAACACTCCCGCGGCCACCCCCCGCTCCAGCGTGCCCAGCCACGCCTTCTCGAACTTCACCTGTGAATCGGCGAGGTAGGAGAAGCGCTGCTGCGCGGCGAGGGCCCGGGCCTCCTTCTGGTAGATGGCGACCGCGGCGCGGTGCCGGTCGATTTCCCGGAAGGACTCGGTGACCAGGGCCTCGATGGTTTCCCGGGGGCCGAGGCCGGCGTCGAGCACGGTGTCGTAGCCGGCCCACAGCTCGTCCAGGAAGGTGGCGAGGATCTCGTCCAGCATCGATTCCTTGGAATCGAAGTGGTAGTAGAGGCTGCCGGCCAGCATGCCGGCCGCGTCCGCGATCTTCCGTACGGTGGTGGCGTTGTAGCCCTGCTCGGCGAACACCTCGGCGGCGGTGTCCAGCAGCTCGCGGCGGCGCTCGGGGGACGGGCTCACGTTCGACTTCTTCTTGGCGGTTGGCACCGCACCATTGTCGCCCGCCCCTCACGCGCGCTGGCTGCTGACCGGCACGACCTCGCCGGTCATGTACGACGCGTAGTCGCTGGCGAGGAAGACGATGACGTTGGCCACCTCCCAGGGCTCCGCGTACCGGCCGAACGCCTCGCGCTCGGTCAGCTCCGCCAGCAGTTCGGGGGTGGTGACCTTCGCCAGGTGCGGGTGCATGGCCAGGCTCGGCGACACGG
The DNA here is from genome assembly GCF_044544605.1 of Streptomyces sp. NPDC053560. NCBI lineage: Bacteria > Bacillati > Actinomycetota > Actinomycetes > Kitasatosporales > Streptomycetaceae > Streptomyces > Streptomyces sp. NPDC053560. The sequence goes on from NZ_JBITXI010000003.1 coordinate 593,871, forward strand.
CGTTGACCCGGACGCCGTACTCGGCCGCCTCCACCGCGGCGCAGCGGGTCAGGGCCATCACGCCGGCCTTGGCGGCGGCGTAGTGGGCCTGGCCGCGCTGGGCGCGCCAGCCGACGACCGAGGCGTTGTTGACGACGGCACCGCCTTGTCCTGCGGCCTTCATGCGGCGCAGTGCGGCGCGGGTGCAGCGGAAGGTGCCGTTGAGGGTGACGTCGAGGACCCGGTCCCACTGCTCGTCGGCCATGTCGACCAGGTCCGCGGTGCCGCCGAGCCCGGCGTTGTTCACCACGATGTCGAGACGGCCGTGGCGTTCCTCGGCGAGGTCGAGGAGCGCGGTGACCTGGTCCTCGTCGGTGACGTCGCAGGGCAGCGCGGCGACCCGGTCCGCGCCGAACTCCGCGGCGAGCGCCGCCTCGGACTCCTTGAGCCGGCGGACGTGCGCGTCGGAGACGACGATGCCGGCGCCCTCCTCCAGGAGGCGGCGGGCCGTGGCACCGCCGATGCCCGCACCCGCCGCGGCGGTGACCACGGCGGTGCGGCCGGCGAGGAGTGCGTGGCCGGGTACGTACGAGGGCGGCGGGGTCACGGGCGTGCCTCCTTGGGCAGGCCGAGGACGCGCTCGGCGATGACGTTGCGCTGGATCTCGTTGGAGCCGGCGTAGAGGGTGTCGGCGCGGGAGAAGAGGAACAGCCGCTGCCAGTCGGTGAGGTCGTACGGTTCGCCGGCGGCCAGCATGCCGTCGGCGCCGCAGATGTCCATGGCGAGTTCGCCCAGCTCACGGTGCCAGGTCGCCCAGACGATCTTTCCTATGGAGGCCTCGGGTCCGGGCGCCCCGGAAGCAACGCCGTCGAGCATCCGCAGTGCGTTGCAGCGGATGGTCTCCAGTCCGGTCCAGGCGCGGGCGATCCGGTCGCGGATGAGCGGGTCGGCGGCGGCGCCGTTGGCCTTGGCCAGTTCGGTGACGGCCGTCAGTTCGCGGCGGAAGCCGACCTGCTGGCCGAGGGTGGAGACGCCGCGCTCGAAGCCGAGGGTGGCCATGGCGACGCGCCAGCCGTCGCCCGGTTCGCCGACGATGTTCGCCGCGTCGGTGCGCGCTCCGTCGAAGAAGACCTCGTTGAACTCCGAGGTGCCGGTGAGCTGGGTGATGGGCCGGACCTCGACGCCCGGCTGGTCGAGCGGCACCAGCAGGTAGGACAGGCCGTGGTGGCGGGTCGAGCCGGGCTCGGTGCGGGCGATGACGAAGCACCAGTCGGACTCGTGCGCGAGCGAGGTCCAGATCTTCTGCCCGGTGACGGCCCAGCCCTTGTCGTCCCGCTCGGCCCGGGTCCGTACGTTGGCCAGGTCCGAGCCGGCGTCCGGCTCGCTGTAGCCCTGGCACCACAGCTCCTCGACCGAGACGATCCGCGGGAGGAAGCGGTCCCGCTGCGCGGGGGTGCCGAAGGCGATGAGGGTGGGGCCGAGCAGCTGCTCGCCGATGTGGTTGACGCGTGCGGGGGCGTCGGCGAGGGCGTACTCCTCATGGAAGGCGACCTGCTGGGCGAGGGTCGCGCCGCGGCCGCCGTACTCCTCGGGCCAGCCGACGCAGGTCCAGCCCTCGGCCGCCATGTGCCGTTCCCAGGCGAGACGTTCGGCGAAGGCCTCGTGCTCCCGGCCCGGTCCGCCACGGCCACGCAACTCCGCGAATTCGCCCGCCAGATGATCCCGCAGCCAGGTGCGGACCTCGGTGCGGAACTCCTCGACGCTGCTCATGCCGCTAAGTTAACCTACCAAACACTTGTTAGGGAAGGAGTCGCAGATGCCCGCTGTGCCCGACGACGAGCCCGTACGCTACGAGCGGCAGGGACCGGTGGCGACGGTCACCATGAACCGCCCCGCCTACCGCAACGCCCAGAACTCCGCGATGACGTACGCCCTGGACCGCGCCTTCTACCGCGCGGCCGACGACGACGAGGTCAAGGCCGTGGTCCTCGCGGGCGACGGCAAGCACTTCTCCGCGGGCCACGACATCGGCACCCCCGAACGCGACGCGCACCTGCCCTTCGACCGCAAGGCCGGCCTGTGGTGGGACCACAGCGACAAGGAGGGCGCGGAGAGCCGCTTCGCCCGCGAGTCCGAGGTCTACCTCGGGATGTGCCGCCGCTGGCGCGAACTGCCCAAGCCGGTGATCGCGAGTGTGCAGGGCGCCTGCGTGGCGGGCGGCCTGATGCTCGCCTGGATCTGCGACCTGATCGTGGCCTCCGAGGACGCGTTCTTCGCCGATCCCGTGGTCCGCATGGGCATACCGGGCGTGGAGTACTTCGCCCACCCCTGGGTCATGCCGCCCCGCATCGCCAAGGAATTCCTCTACACCGGTGACCGGATGACGGCACAGCGCGCGTACGAGATCGGCATGATCAACCGTGTCGTGCCGCGCGAGGAACTGGCCGACAAAACACAGCAGTTGGCCCACCGGATCGCCGAGATGCCGCGCATGGGGCTCGCCCTCACCAAGCGCGCGGTCAACCAGGCGGAGGACCTCCAGGGCCTGCACACCGGACTCGACTCCGTCTTCGGCCTGCACCACCTCGCCCACGCACACAACGCCGAGACCGCGCGGGACTCCCTCGGCGGCATGGACATCCGGGGCATGAAGGAGGCGTCCTCCTGATGGACCTGGACCTCTCCCCCGCGGACGAGGCGTTCCGGGCGGAGGCCCGCGCCTGGCTCGCCGCACACGTGCCGCGCACCCCGCTGCCCTCCCTGGAGACGGCGGAGGGCTTCGCCGCCCACCGGGAATGGGAGCGCGAACTGTCCGACGGGCGCTGGTCGGTGGTCTCCTGGCCCGAGGAGTACGGCGGCCGGGGCGCGTCCCTGCTGCGCTGGCTGCTCTTCGAGGAGGAGTACTACGCGGCCGGTGCGCCCGGCCGTGTCAGCCAGAACGGCATCAACCTGCTGGCCCCCACCCTCTTCGAGCACGGCACCCCGGAACAGCTCGCCCGCATCCTGCCGGCCATGGCGAGCGGCGGGACCGTCTGGGCCCAGGCGTGGTCCGAGCCGGAGGCGGGCTCGGACCTGGCGTCGCTGCGCTCGACGGCGGTGCGGACCGACGGGGGGTGGCTGCTCAGCGGCCAGAAGACCTGGTCGTCCCGGGCCGCCTTCGCCGACCGGGCCTTCGGCCTCTTCCGCAGCGACCCGTCCGGCGCCGCCGAGGGCAAGCCGCACCGGGGACTGACGTACCTGATGTTCCCGCTGGACACGCCGGGGGTGACCATGCGCCCCATCGGGCGGCTCGACGGCAAGCCCGCCTTCGCCGAACTCTTCCTCGACGAGGTGTTCGTGCCGGACGCGGACGTGATCGGGGAGCCGGGGCAGGGCTGGCGGGTGGCAATGAGCACCGCGGGCAACGAGCGCGGGCTGACGCTGCGCAGTCCGGGCCGCTTCAGCGCGGCGGCCGACCGGCTGGTGGCGCTGTGGCGCGAGCGGGCCGACCCGGCCGACACCGCGCTCGGCGACCGGGTGGCCGACGCGGTGATCGGTGCCCGTGCCTACCAGCTCTTCACGTACCGCAACGCGTCCCGTATCGCGGCCGGAGGGGACCTGGGGGCGGAGTCCAGCCTGAACAAGGTCTTCTGGTCCGAGTACGACATCGCGCTGCACGAGACAGCGCTCGACCTGCTCGGCCCGTACGGCGAACTGGCGGACACCGCAGGTGACGCGCCGGGGCACGGAGGCTGGGCCGAGGGGTACACCTTCGCGCTGGCCGGGCCGGTCTACGCCGGCACCAACGAGATCCAGCGCGACATCATCGCCGAGCGGCTGCTCGGTCTGCCGAAAGGACGCCGGTGATGCGGTTCCTCCTCGACGAAACGCAACGGGACTTCGCCCGTTCCCTGGACGCCCTGCTCACCGCGGCCGGCACGCCCGCGGTGGTCCGGTCCTGGTCGGCCGGGGACACCGGGCCCGGCCGCGCACTGTGGTCCCGGCTCGCCGACGCCGGCGTCTTCGCCCTCTCCGTACCGGAGAAGCACGGCGGCATGGGCCCTCTGCCAGTCGAACTGGTCGTATCTTTCATCGAATTGGGCCGTCATGCGGTGCCCGGCCCGGTCGTGGAGACGGTGGCCGCTGCGGCCTTCCTGGACCGGCTCGGGGACGAGCCGACGGCAGCGGAGCTGCTGCCCGGCGTCGCCTCGGGCGCGACCGTCGCCTCGTTCTGCCTGCTCTCCCCCGCCGGCGGCATCGGCGGCGGCCCGTACGCGCTGGACGCCGACGCCGCTGACCTGGTGCTCGCCGTGTCCGGGGAGACCGTACGGCGGGCCGGGAGCACGGGCCCCGTCCAGCCGTCCACCGATCCGGCGCGCCGGCTGGCCGAGCCGGTCGGCGGGACCGTACTGGCGCACGGGCCCGAGGTGACCGCGGCGGCCGCGTACGCCACCGATGTCGCCGCGCTCGCCACGGCGGCACAGGCGCTGGGCCTGGCCCGCGCGCTGCTGGCGCACACCGTCGCCTACGTCCGGCAGCGCACCCAGTTCGGAGTCGCCGTCGGGTCGTTCCAGGCGGTGAAGCACCGGCTGGCCGACACCCTCATCGGCGTGGAGTTCGCCGAGCCGCTGCTGTACGGGGCGGCGCTGGGCATGGCCGCGGGCGCCCCGGCGGACGTGCCCGCGGCGAAGGTCGCCGCCTGCGAAGCCGCGTACGCCGCGGCCCGCACCGCCCTCCAGTTGCACGGAGCGGTCGGCTACACCGAGGAACTCGACCTCTCCCTCTGGATCCGCAAGGCCAGGGCCCTGCGCTCGGCCTGGGGCACCCCCGCCGCCTGCCGCGCCCGGGTCCTCGCCACCGCGGCCGCCGGACCGGAGCACACGCCGGAAGGGGCCGGGGAATGCGGGAACTGACACCGACGGAGGAACAGGAGGAGCTGCGGTCCGCGGTACGGGCGCTGCTCGCGCGCCACGAGGGCGCGGCGGCCTGGCACCCGCTGACGGCGCAGATCGGCGTCGCGGGGCTCGCCGTTCCCGAGGAGTACGGCGGGGCCGGGTGCGGGGCGCGCGAGGTCCATGTCGTCATGGCCGAGCTGGGCCGGGCGCTGTCCCCCGTGCCGTATCTCGGGTCGGCGGTGCTCACCGTTCAGGCCCTGCTGGCCTCGGGCGACCGGGCGGCCTGCAAGGAACTGCTGCCGCGGCTGGCCGAGGGCCGGGCCGTCGGGGCGCTGGCGTGGGCCGAGCGGGGGTCCTGGGATCCGGCGGCGGTCCGGGCACGGGCCGAGCGGGGACCGGACGGGGCGTGGGCCCTCACCGGGACCAAGGAGTACGCGCTGGACGGCGCCGCGGCCGAGGTGCTGCTCGTGGCGGCGCGTACCGATGCCGGGGTGTCGCTCTTCGAGGTGGCGGCGGACGGCGCGGGCGTGCTGCGCGAGGCAGCCGTGACGATGGATCAGTCGCGGGCGCTGGCGCGGGTGGTCCTCGACGGTGCGCGGGGACGGCTGCTCGGTACGGCGGGCGACGGCGAACGGGTCCTGCGGCAGGTACGGGACGCGGCCTGTACGGCACTGGCCGCCGAGCAGGTCGGCGCATCCGAGCGCTGCCTGGAACTGACCGTCGCGCACGCCAAGGACCGCGTGCAGTTCGGCCGTCCCATCGGTTCCTTCCAGGCGGTCAAGCACCGGCTGGCGGACGCGTACGTGCTGGTGGAGTCGGCCCGGTCGGCCGCGCTGGGGGCGGCGTTCGCGGCGGACGCGGGGGCGCCGGAGGCGGGCCGGGCCGCGGCCGTCGCGAAGTCGGTCTGCTCGGAGGCTTTCTCTGTGGTGGCGGCCGAGATGATCCAGCTGCACGGCGGCATCGGCATCACCTGGGAACACGAAGCGCACCGGTACTTCAAGCGCGCGCACGCCACCGGACAGCTCTTCGGCCCGCCGGCCGAGCACCGCGCCCGGCTCGCCGCCGAACTGGGGCTGTGGGGTTAATCGGTGACAGCGGCGGCGGTTCCCGCGGAGACCGCCGCCATGGTGCGCAGGACGGCCGCGTTCACCGCTTCGGCACCCCAGCTGCCCTGCCGGCCGACCTGCCGCCCGAGTTCGCGCCGGCCGGGCGCGGCTGTCCGAGGCCGACCGCTCCCTGTACACCGTGCTGACGCGCGTCGCCGGGCCCGCCCCGCGGCGGACCTACGCCGCGCTGATGCGGATGCCGACGACGAGATGAACAGGGAGTTCGACGCCCTGCCCGCCGATGCCGACGAGCGGACCGCCAGGACTCGCCGAGCGGATGCTGCCCGGCAGCGGATGCTGCCCGGCGTCCGGGAACTGTTCGCGGAGCACCCGCACCTGAACACACCGCACGCCGACGCCCCTCGGGGCAAGGCCTTCGCCAAGAAGACGGCCGGAAAGGGCCTGAGGGACCTGTACAGCCCCGCACAACTCGACGTGTTGCAGCGCCTCAACGCCATGCTCGCGCAGCCTCCTGAGACCGAGCGGGGTAGCTGTCCGCGGGAGTTTTCTCAGGGCCTGCCGGATCGGCCTGCCGGATTGACCGGCCTGATTGACCGGCCTGATTGACCGGCCGGATTGGCCCGCCGAATGATTCAGGCCCCGCCGCCCTCTTCCCGGTCCCGCCGTTCCGGCAGTTCCCGGTCCTGCCGCTCCCCCAGCTCCGCCAGGTCGGCGAGCATCGCGGCGGTCCGGTCGCGCTCGGCGGCGTAGTACCGCTCGGCCCACTTCAGGGTGAGCGCGGTGTACGCCCAGGCGTCCTCCGTGCCGGCGCCCTCGGCGTCGGCCGCGGCCCGCCGCCGCATGGTCTCCGCGTACTCCTTGTGCCGGCCGAGCACCTCGCGCAGCCGGTCCGGGCCCGTCAGGTGCCCGAGCCAGAGGCGCAGCATGACGCCGTGCTTCAGTACGGGCGGCTCGACCGGTGCCTCCCGTGTCCAGGCGCTGACCGCCGCGCTGCCCTCCTCGGTGATCCGGTACACGCGCTTGCCGCGCCCGCCGTTCTCCGGCACCACCGTGCGCGAGGCCGCGTAACCGGCCTTCTCCAACCGCTTGAGCTCACCGTAGATCTGGCTGTACGACGGGCTCCAGTAGAAGAACCCCAGCGACCAGTCCGACCACTTCTTCATGTCATAGCCGGAGAGCTCCTCGCCGAACGAGAGCAGTCCGAGCACCGCCCAGCTCGTCGCCGGGAGCCGCCGCGCCAGGCCGCCGTCCCGCTCTTCCGCCACCCCGGCAGTGTTCCGCTCTTCCGCCACCCCGGCAGTGCTTCGCTCTTCCGCCACTCCGGCAGTCTAGGGAGCGGACGTCCCGCTTCTCCCACTGGACGGGACTTCGTCATAGCCACAGCCGGCGGGCGCCGTGTGTGATGGCCCGCACGACAGCGGCGGACGCCGCGGAACGCGGCGGAGCGGGAGGGCGTGAGCGTGGTCGAGGTCGAGGTCGAGGCGGACAGCCCCCGAGGACGACAGCCGGACCCGGTGCGGCACGGCACGGTCGCGCAGCTGGTGGACCGTGCGGCGGACGCGTTCGGCGCGGCCGAGGCGCTGGCGGACGGCGAGGTGCGGTGGAGCTTCACGCGGCTGCGGGACGAGGTGCACGCGGCCGCGCGGGCCGCCATGGCCCACGGTGTGACGCCCGGCGACCGGGTGGCCGTCTGGGCGCCGAACAGCCGGCAGTGGATCGTGGCGGCGCTCGGCGCGGTCGCGGCGGGGGCCGTGCTGGTGCCGGTGAACACCCGCTACAAGGCGGCCGAGGCCGCCGACATCATTCGCCGAAGCGGTGCCCGACTCCTCTTCACCGAGCGGGACTTCCTCGGCACGGACTACGTGGCGATGCTGCACGGCTCGGGCGCGGACCTCGGCGCACTGCGGCACACCGTCGTACTGCGCGAGGGCGCCGCGTCCACCGGTCCGTCCTACGGCGCGGTGCCCTGGGACGCCTACCTCACCGCGGGCGCGGCGGTACCGGACGCCGAACGGGCCGCCCGCACCGCCGCCGTACGCCCGGATGACCTCTCCGACATCCTCTACACCTCCGGCACGACGGGCCGGCCCAAGGGTGTGATGATCACGCACGGGCAGACCGTCCGGGTCTACGAGACCTGGTCCCGCACCGTGACGCTGCGCCCCGGCGACCGCTATCTGCTGGTCAACCCCTTCTTCCACACGATGGGTTACAAGGCGGGGGTGCTCGGCTGCCTCCTGCGGGGCGTGACGATGCTCCCCGAGCCGGTCTTCGACACCGACCGCGTCCTGCGCCGGATGGCGGCGGAGCGGGTGAGCGTGCTGCTCGGCCCGCCGACCGTCTTCCACAGCCTCGTACGGCACCCCGAGCGCGAACGGTACGACCTGTCGGCACTGCGGCTGGCCGGTACGGGCGCCGCCATGATCCCCACCACGCTCATCGAGGAGATCCGCCGGGACCTCGGCGCCACGGACGTCTTCACCGCGTACGGGCTCAGCGAGTCGACCGGGGTGACCGCGATCTGTCCCGCTGACGCCGACGCCGCGACGGTGGCCCGGACGGTAGGCGTCGCACTGCCCGGCACCGAGCTGCGCGTCGTCGCCCCGGACGGGCGGGTGCTGCCGCCCGGCCGGCCCGGCGAGGTGGTCACCCGCGGCTACCACGTCATGGCCGGCTACCTCGACGACCCGGAGGCCACCGCGCGCACCGTCGACGCCGACGGCTGGCTGCACACCGGCGACATCGGCGTACTGGACGCGCACGGCTATCTGGCCCTCACCGACCGCCTCAAGGACATGTACGTCGTCGGGGGCTTCAACGCCTACCCGGCGGAGGTGGAGAACATCCTCGGCACCCATCCCGGCATCGCCGAGGTGGCCGTCGTCGGGGCGCCGGACGAGCGGCTGGGCGAGGTCGGCGTCGCCTTCGTCGTCCCCGATCCCGCACAGCGACCGCCCGCCCCGGAAGCGCTCACGGCCTGGGCCCGCGAGCGCCTCGCCAACTTCAAGGTCCCGCGCCGCTTCCACCTCGTACCGGAACTCCCGCGCAACGCGAGCGGCAAGGTCCTGAAGACCGAACTGCGCCGGGCGGCCCGGGAGGAGCTGCGGGACGATCCCGGTTCCGGCTGACGCACCGCCGCTCACCTGCGGCATCGGTCCTATACTCGCGCCCGTGACCGAGTCCACCGCACCCTTCGACCCCGCCGGACTGCCGCCCACCAGCTGGGCGGTACTGGGGCTGCTCTCCTTCGGGGAGGAGCTGTCCGGCTACGACCTGAAGAAGTGGGCCGACGCGAGCCTGCACTTCTTCTACTGGAGCCCGTCGGCCAGCCAGGTCTACGGCGAGCTCAAGCGCCTGGAGAAGCACGGTTACGTCACCTCGCGGACGGTGTCCCAGGACGACGGCGTGCGCGGCAAGCGCATGTACAGCATCACCGCGAGCGGCAAGGAGGCCGCCGCCCGCTGGGTGAGCGAAGCGCCGGTCGAGCCGCCGGTGCTCAAGCACGGGGTGATGCTGCGGCTGTGGCTCGGCCACATGACGGAGCCCGAGCAGCTGCGGGACATCCTCGAACAGCACCGCGCGTACGCCGAGAAGATGACGCACCGGGCCCGCGCCACGGCCGAGGGCTCGGCCAAGGAGCCGTCCTGGGCGTACACCGAGCTGGTCCTGCGGTGGTCGGAGAAGTACTACGAAGCGGAGCGGGAGTTCGCCGAGTCGGCGCTGCGCGACCTCGACGAGGTGGCGGCGACGGTACGCGCGGCCGAGGAACCCGCGTCCGGATCGGGCCCGCGCAGACGCGGCAAGAAGACGGACTGACGCCTGCCGAAGGGTGTTGGGCTCCGTGCGGCGTGGTCACGGAAGCATTGCCATCTCGATCAGCACTATTTCCAATCGAAACACTTCTTCTAAGTACCGCTCCTAAGTACCGTTTCCAGGTACCGCTTCCGGATACTGCTTCCGGCTCGACCACACGACGAGGTGAGAGCGCACGTGCCGTTGGATCCCGTGGCCAAGGCAATCATCGACCTGACCGAGGCGCGTTTCCCGCGCCTGGGCACCGAGGTGCTCGACGCTGCCGAGGCACGCCGCATCCTCGCCGCCCAGCCGGCCCCACAGGCCGAGCCCGTACCGGTCGCGCGCGTCGAGAACCGGCGGCTGCCCGGCCCGGCCGGCGCCCCCGACGTCCCGGTACGCCTGTACTGGCCACGGGCGGCGGACGACGCCCCCCTGCCCGTGGTGGTGTTCTGCCAAGGCGGCGGCTTCGTGATCTGCGACCTGGACTCGCACGACCGGATGTGCCGGGAGATGGCCAACGCGACGGGCGCGCTCGTCATCTCCGTGGACTACCGACGGGCGCCCGAAGACCGCTTCCCAGCAGCGGCCGAGGACGCGTACGCGGTGCTGAGCTGGACCGCCGCGCACGCCGCGGACCTGGGCGGCGACCCCACCCGCATCGCCGTGGCCGGTGACAGCGCCGGCGGCAACCTCGCCGCCGTGCTCCCGCTCATGGCCCGCGACCGCGGCGGCCCGATGCCCGTCTTCCAACTCCTCATCTACCCGATGCTCGACCCCGCGCAGAACACCCCGTCCTACCGCGACAACGCCCACGGCTACTTCGTCACCGCCGACCACCTCCGCTGGTACTGGCAGCAATACCTCGGCGACCAGCCCGACGACACCACCCACCCCTATGCCTCCCCCCTCGCCGCCCCCGACCTCACCGCCCTCCCCCCGGCCCACATCCTCACCGCCGAGTACGACCCCCTGCGCGACGAGGGCGAAACATACGCACTACGCCTCCGACAGGCCGGCGTGCCGGTGGACATCCACCGCTACAACGGCGTCTTCCACGGCTTCTTCGGCATGCCAGGCCACCTCACAGCCGCCACGAAGGCAAACGACGCGGCGTACTCAGCACTGCGCGCAGCACTGAAGGGCTGAGGGGCTGACAGGCGGGCCCGCACACTGCTCCGCCGGGCGGTTACTGATAGATCCGAGTCTGTTGAGTCCATCGTTCAGCGGTACTGGCTGGGTTTGATCACGGCATCGGAGCTCTCGCGGGTAACCGGTTACAGCCCTGAGTGCCAGTCACCACCGCCGAGTCACGCGGGCCGTCAAGCAGTTTGCTCACGAGGATCGGCAGCGCGTATGCGGTCCGCCAGTCCGCTGTACGGAACGCTGTCGCCGGCATGGCGGCGTACCGTCGAATAGCTCATGCTTTTCTGGGCCAGGCGCTCCATCAGCGGGCGGCCGAGGACGGAGAACTCCCACTGGGTGATGTCCGGTGGGTCGTACTCTTCGTGAGTGCGCGCCGTCTGTACGGCGAAGACGTACACGTGGGCGTTGTACGTCTCCTCGTCGGCGTAGCCGGTGCGGGGGTTCCAGCGCTTGCTGCGGAGGCCGGTGAATTTGATGGGCGAGAGTCGGCGTTGCTCCCATGCCTGGAGGCAGGCGCTCGTCTTCACCTCGATGCGCAGCCCGTTCTCGGTCTCCACGTCGTGGCTGTGCCACTCCACCCGGGAGTGCGAGGATCCCATGGCCCGATGGACCAGGAACTCGGCCAGGTAGCCGCGGGCGTTGTTCATCTTGAAGTCGGGCAGCGCGAAGCGCCAGAAGTCGGCGATTGTCGCGCCGTCCAGCCCCGCGAAGGGCTCATGGCCGTGGAGCGGCGGTGGCGCCGGTGGAGTCTTCCATGTCTCCTCGGGCGAATTGCCTGATGGTGCCCCGCACATCCGTGCCCTCACTGCTCGCATTGGAGTTGTTGGAATGGAATGTCTGAACGGGTGGTCGGTCGGCTAGGCCGGGGCCTGTGCTCGTAGGGCTGTCAGTAGTAGGTCCATGGTGTGTTCGACGGCGGGGGTCGCCATGGTGGGGAGGTGGGTGCGTACCGCGTGGAGGTGGGGGAAGTCGTCGGCTGGGAGTTCGGCGTAGGCCTCGCTCCAGGCTTGTGCGTCGCCCGCACGCTGGTTCTCCGGGAGGCGCAGTACCGCGGCGTCCAGTGCCGCGTGGCCCAGCACGGTGTCGATGAAGGCGTGGTAGTGGCGTACGGCGGTGGCGTCGTCGAAGCCGGCTCGGCGCAGTAGGCCGATGCCCGTCTCCACCGCGCGCTGTTCGTTGGGGCGGCGGGTGACGCGGTAGGTGCTGAGGGCGGCTACGCGTGGGTGGCGCAGCGCCGCGCGGTAGGCGCACCGGCCGAACTCCCGCAGTGCTTCGGCCCAGTCCTCGTGGTTGTCGGGCCGGAAGGCGTCGAGGGCCTCGCCGATGAGCCGGTCCCCCAGGGCCAGCAGCAGGTCCTCGGCGCCGCGGTAGTAGCGGTAGACCGCGCTGGGGTCGGCGCCGAGGGCGGTGCCGAGCCTGCGGATGGTGAGGGCTTCCGCGCCGTGTTCGTCGAGGAGTTCCCGCGCCTTGTCGAGGATCATCTCCGCCGACAGGACCACACCGCTCTTGGTGGGGCGCCGCCGCCGGCGCTCGGCGGTCACGCGGTCGGGTGTGACGCGGTCGGGTGGTGCCACGGTCGGTCAGCCCTTCGTCGTCGGAGCCGGGCGGTGCCCGGGTGCGCGGCCCAGTCAATCACCTCCGCGCCGCTACCTTGCGGGCCGCCCACGAACCGCAGATGGACGTCCTGACCATCCCGTTCCTGGGCGCGGAGCGGGCCGCCCTGCAGTACCCCTTCGGCGACCTGCACCGCTCCGGCGCGACGCTCGCCGCCGGCAGCGACTGGCCGGTCAGCAGCCCCGCCCCGATGGCGGCGCTGCACACCGCCGTCCACCGCCGCCAGCCGGGCGCCGGGCCCGAGGCCCCGGCGTTCCTCCCCGAGCAGCGCCTCGGCCTCGGGGCCGCGCTCGCCGCGTACACCGCCGGCAGCGCCTACGTGAACCACCTCGACGACACCGGCACGATCCGCGCCGGCAACCTCGCCGATCTCGCCGTCCTCGACCGCGATCCCTTCGAGGACCCGGCGGACATCGCGGCGGCCCGGGTCCTTCAGACGTACGTCGGCGGCGTCCGCGTGCACGCGGCCGACGACGCCTGAGGACCATGCGTCCCGGAGACGTCAGGGGCGCCCGGCGGGCGGCACCTCCTCGCCGGGCGGTACCGGTCCCGGCGGGGTGCCGTCGCCGAAGGGGCGGCCGCCCAGCTGCTCGCGGTGGTGCGGGGTGAGCCAGCCTGCGAGGTCGGGGCCGCGGGGCACGACCTGCGTCGGGTTGATCCCCGTGTGCACCTGGTAGTAGTGCCGCTTGATGTGGTCGAAGTCGACGGTGTCGCCGAACCCGGGCGTCTGGTAGAGGTCGCGCACGTACGCCCAGAGCACCGGGTCCTCGGCCAGCTTGTACCGGTTGCACTTGAAGTGGCCGTGATAGACGGCGTCGAACCGCACCAGCGTGGTGAAGAGCCGGATGTCCGCCTCGGTGAGGGTGTCCCCGACCAGGTAGCGGCGGTCGGCGAGCCGCTGCGACAGCCACTCCAGCCGCCGGAAGACGTCCTCGTACGCCTCCTCGTACTCCCGCTGCCCGGTGGCGAACCCGGCCCGGTACACGCCGTTGTTGACGTCCCGGTAGACGCCGTCCATGACCTCGTCGATCTCGTCGCGCAGCGGCTCCGGGTAGAGATCGGGCGCGCCGGGGCGGTGCAGCGCGGTCCACTCGGTCGCGAGATCGAGGGTGATCTGCTGGAAGTCGTTGGTGACCAGCTTGCCGCTGGGCACGTCCACGATCGCGGGCACGCTGACGCCGCCGGGGTAGCCGGTCTCGCGCGCGTCGTACGCCTCGCTGAGGTAGCGGATGCCCAGTACGGGGTCGCGGCCGTCCGGGTCCAGGGTGAAGCGCCAGCTGCGGTCGTCCTGGATCGGGTCGGTGACGGCCAGCGACAGTGCGTCCTCCAGCCCCAGCAGCCGGCGTGAGACCAGGGCGCGGCTGGCCCAGGGACAGGCGCGGCTGACCACCAGGCGGTAGCGGCCGGGCTCGACGGGCCAGCCGTCCCGGCCGTCGGCGGTGATGCGGTCGGCGAAATGGCTCCGGGACCGCTTGAAGGACTTCCTGCCGTACTCGGTGTTGCCGTCGGATGCGCTCCCTGGTGCTTCGTCGTCCTGATGTGTGCTGGCGTCGGCGGAACGGTGCGCGGTCATCGCGGTCCGTCTCCTTCCCGTGTGCGGGTGGCCGGTCTCTGGGGGGAGGGTTCCCGCCATGATCCGATCCTCACCGCACATCGGCCCTTGTGGCGCGACCGGCCGCTCCGGGCGCGCCGTGGGGCACCGGGGGGTCAGGCGGCGGGGGTGCCGATGACGACGGTCGCGTACTGCTCCGCCGACGTGACCACCTGCGGTGCCAGGCCGCTGCGGCGGAACACCCCGGCCGCCGACGCCGCCTGGCGTGCGCTCGTCTCGACGAGGAGGTGGCCGCCCGGCGCCAGCCAGCCCGGCGCCCCGGCCGTCACCCGGCGCAGGATGTCCAGCCCGTCGGCGCCGCCGTCCAGGGCGACCAGCGGCTCGTGGTCCCGGGCCTCCGGCGGCAGCAGCCCGACCTCGTCCGTGGGGACGTAGGGGACGTTGGCGACGAGGACGTCGATCCGGCCGCGCACGGTGTCCGGCAACGCTTCGTACAGGTCGCCCTCGTACACCTGGCCCACGGTGGCGGGGATGTTGCGGCGGGCGCAGCGGACCGCGGCCGGGTCGATGTCGGCCGCGTACAGCTCCGCGCCGGGGGCCGGGACGGTGGCGGCCAGCGCGGCGCCCACCGCGCCGGAGCCGCAGCACAGGTCGACCACGACCGCGCGTGCACCGGGCGGGGCTGCGGTGGCGAGCGCGATGGCCCGGTCCGCGAGGAACTCGGTACGTCTGCGGGGCACGAAGACGCCGGGGGCCACGGCCACTCGCAGGCCGCAGAACTCCGCCCAGCCCAGCACCTGTTCGAGCGGCAGGCCGGCGGCGCGTCGCTCCACCATGGCGTCGAGGTCGGCGGGGGTGGCGGCGGTGGCGAGCAGCAGGTCCGCCTCGTCCTCGGCGAAGACCGAGCCGGTTTCGCGGAGGCGGCTGACGGCGGCGGAACGGAGGGAGCGCATACGAGGAGAAACGAGAAGCGACACGGGAAGCCTTTCGGGTGCCTGGCGGATGCCGGGCGGGCTCCCTCCTCCGGTCGCTACGGCAGGGGTGCCGCGGGGACCGTGCGGACGCGAGCAGGGAGGACCCGTCCTGTTGCAGCGGTAATGGGTCTCACCTCCTCGGTCCTGGGCCGGCATGATCACCGGCGTCGGTCAGAGTACCCGATGCCTGCCCGCTCGTACGACGCATTCCGGCCGTGGCAGGGGGACCTGACGGGCAGGCGGGGCGGGGTGACCGGCGGGCCGCAGAACCACCTGGTCACGGGGTCTGGGTGGCGTGGTGGCGCGGCGGCCCGCCGGCCCGGTCTCCGGTGTCGCCGACACTGTGAGACACGGTGTCACCACTGCCCAGGTATCCATGTCGGCATACCAAGGGATACGAACGCGGACACGCCGATGAACGGGTGAATAAGACAGGACAGTACGCGGATGGGGATGTACTGGGGCCTTCCTCCCTTCCTTATGTTGTCCATAGGAGAGAAATGCGCATCCGTGCCACCCTGGCCGCCCTGACCTTCGCGACCGCCGGCCTCGCCGCCAGTGCGGGCAGTGCCGTCGCCCTCGGCCACGACGACGGGGCCACCAACGCGAGCGGCAACGGCGCCTCGACGTCGTACGGCAACTCGGCCACCGGCGGTAACCTCAGCCCGCAGGCGGGCCTGGTGCAGAACTCGCTGAACGACCTGTGCATCGGCCTTCCGGCGAAGGCCAACGTCGGTGCGCTGGTCGGCCTCGTGCCGATCGCCGTGCAGGACGTCAACGTGCTGTCGAACCCGCAGAACCAGCAGTGCACCGAGAACTCCACGCAGAACAAGGGCGACGAGCCGCTGTCGCACATCGTGGACGACGTGCCGATCCTGTCCGGGAACGGCAACGGAAACGGCTGATCGCATCCGCAGCACCCCGCGGGGCACCACCGTCACGGCGACGGGGGTGCCCCGCGGGGCGTTCCGGTCCGTACGGCCCGCGGGCACCCCGTGCGGACATGCGGGGGCGCCGGCCGAGGATGAGAATGGGAGGGTCGGGACCTGCGGCGCGCCCGGCGTCGCGCCGGCCGTCCGGCATGGGAGGTACCTCCATGACCACTGCCGGAGACATCATGCATCCCGGCGCCCAGTGGATTCCCGAGGACGTGACCCTGGACCGCGCGGCGCAGCTGATGCGGGAGCTCGATGTGGGCGCCCTGCCGATCAGCGACGCGGACGAGCGGCTGTGCGGCATCCTCACCGACCGCGACATCGTGATCGGTTGCGTGGCCATGGGCCACGATCCGACCCGCGTCACCGCGGGAGAGATGGCGCAGGGCACACCCCGCTGGATCGACGCGGACGCCGACGTCACCGAGGTGCTGGACGAGATGCGGGGCCACCGGATCCGCCGGCTCCCGGTGATCGAGAACAAGCGGCTGGTCGGCATGATCAGCGAGGCCGATCTGGCCGGTCACCTCACGGACGACCAGATGGCCGACTGGACCCAGAGCATCACGGCACAGCGCTGACCGGCTCCCTTCCCCCGCACCGTCCCCCGCCCGCCGTGGACCCGTGCCGCGGGTCCACGGCCCTGCCGCGCCGCACGGCTGCCCAGGGGCCCCGGGTCTTGCCGGTACACGGGACACGACCGGGTCCGATGGGCGTACGGTGGTCACCGGCGCGACGAAGGTCGCGCGAGGAGGTCGGCCGTGGAAGCGACGTTGAAGACCGTGATCGGCGGCGAGGTCGTGGAGCTGCCCGGCACCATCGCGGGGATCCGGGCCGTTCTCGACGAGGAGCAGGCACGCGCGTTCGACCAGGAGATCCCGCACGTTCCGGCTGCCGAGCTGCCCGCCCGCCTGGCTCGCTGGGCCCTGGGGGGCACCGGCGCCGACCTGGAGGACCAGGAGCTCTTCGAGCGTCTGGAGCGCGGCGAGGACATCGGTGCCGTACCGGCCGACGACAGCCGGCCGGAGGTGGCGTGAGCCGTCGTCGCCTGCAGTACGCGCCGCCGGCCGACCAGGCCCGCGATGCCATGGACACCTCCTTACGCACCCGCTTCGACGCGGGGATGCGCCGGCTCGCCGATGATCCCTACGGGCACGGCTCCGCGGCGATCGACAAGGAGCGGGAGCGGCGGGAGGCGACCGTCGCCGGCGTCGTGATCCGCTACTACGTGAGCGAGAGCGTGCTGACGGTCACGGTCGTACGCATCGTCTACTTCTGACCGTTGCTTCTGAGCTTCTGCTGCCGGGCGACGCCCCCGCGCCTCGAAGCGTCAGGACTCAGGCCGGGTACGCGCATGCCCCTGCTGCCCCGTCCTCCAGCAGCCGTTCCACCTCGTCCCGGGCCGCGTCGAGGATGCGGATGACGGCCTGTGCGGCGTCGGCGGGGCGGCCCTCGGCGACCGCGTCGGCGACCTCCTGGTGGCAGCGCACGGCGGCCGGGTCCGGGGCGGTCGGCATCAGTGCCAGCTCCCGCCGGGACACCAGCAACTCCTCCGTCACCTCGGCCAGTTGGGCGAACATGCCGTTGCCGGACGCGGTGAGCAGTGCGCGGTGGAAGGCCGCGTCGGCGGCGACGAAGGCCGCGCGGTCGCCGGT
The DNA here is from genome assembly GCF_044544605.1 of Streptomyces sp. NPDC053560. NCBI lineage: Bacteria > Bacillati > Actinomycetota > Actinomycetes > Kitasatosporales > Streptomycetaceae > Streptomyces > Streptomyces sp. NPDC053560. The sequence continues at coordinate 611,459 of NZ_JBITXI010000003.1, forward strand.
CCGGGCGGCGTCCGCCATGGCGCGGGCGTGCCCGGTCAGCGCGGAGCGGGCGCCGGGTGCCGCGCCGGAGGCGGCGAGGGCGGCGGCGGACGGCTCGACGGCGGCCCGCAGTTCGGCCAGTTCGCGCAGCTGGGCCTCGCGCCGGGGCGAGGCCAGCCGCCAGCGGATGATCTGCGGATCGTAGAGGTTCCACTCGGCGAGGGGGCGTACGGTGATGCCGACGCGGGGGCGGCTGGTGACCACGCGCTTGGACTCCAGGACGCGGACAGCTTCGCGCGCCACCGTGCGCGAGACGCCGTACCGCTCCTGTACGTCCTCCAGGCGCAGGACCTCGCCTGCGCGGATCTCGTCCGCGGCGAGGGACCGGCCGATGCGGTCGACCACCTGCCCGTGCAGGCCCTGAAGTTCCACGCCGTTCCCCGTCTTCTCGTGTGCCCCGCCGCGGGACGGCCGGTGGCCGCCCCGCCGATTGTCACACCTTCCACGGCTCCCGGCGGGCCGGGGTCAGAACGCCTGGCGGGGCGGCGCCGATTCGCTGGCGCCGCGCAGGAAGTCCAGGTCGACGCCGGTGTCGGCCTGGGTGACGTGCCGGTCGTAGAGGTAGCGCCAGCCGCGTTCGGCGTGCGCGCGCGGCGGCTGCCAGGCGGCGCGGCGGCGCTCCAGCTCGGCGTCCTCGACCAGGACGTCGAGCCGGCGCGCGGGCACGTCCAGGCGTACCGGGTCGCCGGTGCGGACGAGGGCGAGCGGGCCGCCGACGGCCGCCTCGGGGGCGACGTGCAGGACGCAGGTGCCGTACGCGGTGCCGGACATGCGGGCGTCGGAGATCCGCACCATGTCGCGCACGCCCTCGTCGAGCAGCTTCTTCGGCAGCTGCACGTTGCCCACCTCGGGCATGCCCGGGTAGCCCTTCGGCCCGTTGTTGCGGACGACGAGGACGGTGTCGGCGGTGACGTCGAGGGCGGGGTCCTCGGCGACGGCGAGGTAGTCCTCCAGCGAGTCGAAGACCAGCGCGGGCCCGGTGTGGGCAAGCAGCTCGGGGTCGGCGGCGGACTGCTTGATGACGGCGCCGCCGGGTGCGAGGTTGCCGCGCAGTACGGCCGTGCCGTTGCCGGCGGGCTGGACGGGCCGGTCGAGCGGGCGGATGACCTCGCGGTCGTACACCTCGGCGCCGGCACAGTTGTCCAGCAGGCCGCGGCCGGTGACGGTGACGGTGTCGCGGTGCAGATGGCCCGCGATGTCGTTGATGAGGGCCGGCAGTCCGCCCGCGTACGCGAATTCCTCCATCAGGAAGCGGCCGGAGGGCATCAGGTCCACGAGCAGCGGGAGTTCGGCGCCGAGCCGGTCGAAGTCGTCCAGCGCGAGGGGCACGTCGAGGCGTCCGGCGAGGGCGAGGAGGTGGAGGACGGCGTTGGTGGAGCCGCCGATGGCGGCGTTGACGCGGATGGCGTTCTCGAAGGCGGCGCGGGTCATGATGCGCCGCGGGGTGAGGTCGCTGCCGGCCAGTGCGACGGCGCGGACGCCGGTCTCCTCGGCGAGGGTGCCCCGGCGGGAGTCGACGGCGGGCAGCCCGGAGCCGCCGGGGAGCATCATGCCGAGCGCTTCGGTGAGACAGGCCATGGTGGAGGCGGTGCCCATGGTCATGCAGTGGCCCGCACTGCGGTTCAGCGAACTCTCGAACTCGGTGAACTCTTCCTGCGTGATGGTGCCCGCGCGCAGTTCCTCGGTCATCCGCCACACGTCCGTACCGGAGCCCACGTCACGCCCCCGGAAGCGGCCGTTGAGCATCGGGCCGCCGGTGAAGACGATCGCTGGCACACCGGCGCTCGCGGCGCCCATGAGCGCCGCGGGTGTCGTCTTGTCGCAGCCGGTGAGGAGGACGACGGCGTCCATCGGGTTGGCGCGGATCTGCTCCTCGATCTCCATGGCCGCGAGGTTGCGGTAGAGCATGGTGGTGGGCCGCATGATCGGCTCGCCCAGCGACATGGCGGGGAACTCCAGCGGAAAGCCGCCGGCCTGGAGCACGCCGCGCTTCACCGCGTCCGCGATGAGCCGCAAGTGGCCGTTGCAGGGATTCAGTTCGGAGTAGGTGTTGCAGATGCCGATGACCGGCCGGCCGTCGAAATTGTGCCCGCCGCGCCCCATGCCGCGCAGCGCGTGCCGGGTGATGAAGCCGTTCTTGCCACCGTCGCCGAACCAGGCGCGGGAGCGGAGCGGGGCTGCTGCGGGCTGCTGCCGGTCGTGCACGGTCATGTGACGTCCTTCCGACGCGGTCCGGGGTGGCCGCGGCCGAGTCGCCCCCTCACCACCCGTCCAATGGTGCTATCAAAGCACGATAGAACCCGGCCGCGTCCATACCCGTGCACCGCCCCGTCCGGACGATCGACGGCCCTCTGGCGGCCCGTCAACCGCCCGCCGCCCGCCGTTCTCCGGCGGGGCGCGGCCGCAGATCGTGCCGCACCCACACGTTGGGTTCGACATAGACCGCATGGTTCTGCGCGGTGTCGCAGTGGACGGGGGTCAGCGCGCCGGGAACGTCGACGTCGCCATCGCGGTCGAAGGGCAGGCCGGTCCACTGCCGCCACTGGGCCAGCGAGCCGCCGACGGTCATCGAGGCGGGGGCGATCCGCTCGATGGTGCCGCCGGCCTTGACGTGGACGCGCAGCCACGGGTCGGCGGGCAGGCCGTCCGTACGCCGCCGGCCGACGTACTCGGCCATGGGCACGCGAGGCTCCAGGTGCTTGGCATTCGGGCGGACCGGGGCCATCAGCACGTCATGGCCCTGCCGGACGGCAGCGTCGCGCAGCGCGGCCAGCATCCGGTACGACAGGCCGCGGCCGAGGTACGCGGTGTCCACCGTGATCTCCAGAGCGCTGGCAGCCGTCGGGGCGCGGCCGTGCCGCCGGTCCTCGAAGGCCCACCCCAGCACGCGGTCCCACCCCTGCTCCGGCGCCGCCGTACGCCCCTCGCCCGCCGCGTCGAACGGTACGGCGAGCCCCCGCGCCACGATCCGGTCGCCGTCCGTGGCCACCACGCAGTACTCGGGGAATTCCACCAGGACCCGGCTCAGCAACGCGCCCACGACCGGCTCATGCGCGGTGAACGCCGGCCAGGTCTCGGCTATTTCGTAAACCCGGGCGCCCAGCGACGGGCGCTCCGTGAGCGGGGTGATCCGGATGTCGTCGATGTCTGTCACGGCCGGACTTTCGCACACCGTGGCGAGGGTGACCACGGGTTTTCCGCCCGCGGCGCAGATCTGCGCAGCCGCCTTCCGGACGCCGGACGGCGCGCCCGGGTGGCCGAGGAGCTGTTCCTGGCGCCGGCCGCCGCGGGCCCGGAGATCCCGGTCGCGCCGCGCCTCGGCGCGACCGCCCGTACCGTGCGCACCACGCCCTCCGGGCTCTCCCAGCGGCCGGGCGGATCCCTCGTGCACCCCCTGCCACCAGGCCCGATGCTTATAGGCCGTTTGGGGGGCCGCTTTGCGACACGCGGTCGCGAAAACTCATAGAGTAACAATTAGCGTCATATTCTCCAGTTCTGTGCAGAAGCGTGACGACGTGGTCGTGTCAGGCATGATTCCGGAAGCGGCGGCGTGTCCAGCGCCCCCCGTATGGGCAGCACGCCGGCTGAAGGTGTGCTTCCTCCTTTTCAACCTCTACGGCATCGGCGGCACCATCCGCTCCACCGTCAACCTCTCCGGCGCGCTGGCGGAGGCCGGACACGATGTCGAGATCGTCTCGATGATCCGGACCCGGTCGGCGCCGGCCCTGCCGGTCCACCCGCGGGTACGGGTCGTGCCGCTGGTCGAGGCCCGCAGGGACCAGCCCGGCTTCGACCCCGCGCACGACCCGAAGGGCAACCCCTCACGCGTCTATCCCGCCTGCGACGGCCCGTACAAGCTGTGCAGCGCGCTGGTCGACGAGCGGATCGAGAACCACCTCGGCCGCACCGACGCGGACGTGATCATCGGGACCCGTCCCGGCATCAACGTCTACCTGGCCCGCTTCGGGCCCGCCCGGGCCCTCCTCGTCGGCCAGGAACACCTCACCCACGACATGCACCGGCCGGACCAGCGCGCGGCACAGAACGCGGCGGTGGCGCACCTGGACGCGTTCATCACCGTCTCCCGGCAGGACGCCCGGATCTACCGCGAGGCGCTGCCCGACGTCGCCACCGAGATCCGCTGCATCCCCAACGCGGTGCCGCAGCCGGACGTCTCGCCCTCCTCCGGGCGGAACAAGCTCGTGGTCGCGGCCGGCCGGCTCATCCGGATCAAGAACTACAGGCTGCTGATCGATGCCTTCGCGCGCGTCGTGGAGCACCGGCCGGACTGGAAGCTGCGGCTGTACGGGCGCGGCCCGGAAGCCCGGGCGCTGCGGGCGCGCATCCACGAGCTGGGGCTGTGCGAGCAGGTGACGATGATGGGCGCGCACGCGCCGATCGAACCGGAGTGGGCCAAGGGCTCGATCGCGGCCGTCACCTCGGACGGCGAGTCCTTCGGCATGACGATCGTGGAGGCGATGCACGCGGGGCTGCCGGTGGTCTCCACGGACTGCCCGTTCGGACCCGGCGAGATCATCGCCGACGGGGTGGACGGGCTGCTCGTCGAGCCGGGGAACGCCGACGACTTCGCGGCGGCGCTGCTGGACCTGATCGCGGACGACGAGCGGCGGGCCGCGATGGCCGCGGCCGCCCGCGCCAAGGCGCTGGACTACGCGCCCTCGGCGATCGCGCACGCCTACGTCAAGCTCTTCGAGGACCTCGCCGCGCGCACCGGCAAGGGCGGCGGCGCACCGCAGACGCGGCAGAAGCCCCACGGGTCGCACGCGCTGCGGGGAGGCACCGGGCCGGCGCCGCACGACCGGCTGCTGCGCGCCGGCCGGGAGCTCGCCGGGCGCGCGGTACGCCCCCTCCTCCAGCGGCCCGCCACGGCCGGACCGCTGCTCGGCATGGTGCGGCGGATCTCCCCCGCCGCTGCCGCACGGGCCGACGGCACGGCGCGCAAGCTGCGTCCCGTGGCGCGCTGCGCGGCGGCCGACGACGGTGCGCTGGAACTGACCTTCCCCGCCGCGGGACTGGCCGGCCCCGCCGATCTCGTACTGCGCCGCCGCGACTCCGCCGAGGAGATCCGGGTCCCGCTGCCGCCGCCCGCCCGGGAGGGCCGTGGCGGCCCGTACCGGACCCGCTTGCGGCTGCCCCGCATGTCACTCGCCGAGGGGTACTGGGAGGTGTGGGTACGGCGGCGCGCCGACGGGGTGCAGCGGCACGTGCGCACGCCGATGGTCGAGCGGGCCGCGCTGGTCGGCCGGGCCCCGGAGGTGACCGCCGACGCCGTACGGTCCTGGATCCCGTACGCCACCGACAGCGGCCGGCTGGTGCTGCGCGTGTGGCGGCGTGCCGCGCACGCGGAGGCGGTGTGGGTCGCGGTCGGGCCCTCGGTCACGTACGTCGAGGCGGAGCTGCTGGGCGCCGTGCTGACGCCGGGCGCGGTGGTGACGGCGACGCGCCGCGGCGACCGGCCCATGGTGCTGCGGCTGCCCGCGACGGAGCTGGGTGCCGGACGGTTCTGCTGTCTGCTGCCGCACGTGGACTTCACCGGGCACGTGACCGGGGTGACGCCGCGGGACCGGGAGTTCTGGGACCTGCGGCTGCTGCTGCCGGACGGCATGGCCGTACGGATCGGGCGGATCGGCGGGGACATCGTCGCCCGCAAGGACATCGACACCCACCCGTCGGCGTACCGCGGCGAGGGCGCTGCCCGCGCGCGGGTCCGCCCCTACTTCACCGACGCCAACGACCTGGCCCTGGTCACCGCGCCGGCCCCGGCCCCGGACACCGCGGACGCCCACGCGGCGGCACCCCGGTGCGCGCATCTGCAGGAAGCCGGCGACCTGCCGGCCGGGGACACCGCCTGACGGCCCGTAGGAACGGTGCCCCGGCGGCCGCCGCCCTGTCCGTGCGGGCGCGCGGCAGGCCGGCGGGTGCCCCGCCGGCCTGCCTCACCGTACGGGCGACCGGGTCGCGCCGGCGAAGACGGACCAGGTCACCGGGCGGGTCGTGAAGGGGCCGAAGGTACGGACGCGCGGGCTCGGCGCGCTGCCCCGGCGCGCTGCGCGGTGCCCGGTGCCGGCGGTCTGCTCGGCGCCGACGGCCGTGGCCGGGAAGGGTGACCCGAACACGCCGTGCCAGACGCGGATCGCGCCCTCGTGGTCACCGGACCGTTCCCGGCGGCGGGCCTCGGCGGCCTGCGCGGCGAGCGCGGCCAGTACCTCGGCGCGGGCCCGGCGCTGCTCCCGCGACCAGCCCTCGGTCAGGTCCGTGGAGCCGGTGGGGTCCAGGACGGGGCCGGAGACGGCCTGCGCGCCGTGCGTGAGCGCCGTGGCGACCGCGTCGGTGTGCTGCCGCGGCCCCGAGACCGCCTCGTACGCGAGCGCCTCCCACAGCAGGCCGCGCGTCTCGCGCAGCGCCGGGTGGCCGTTCCTTAATGCCTTCAGCATCCGGACCTGGTGGACGAAGCGGCCGTCGGTGGCGTGGTCGTGCCTGCCGATGACGCGGTTGAGCGTGCGGACGGCCGACCGCTCCCAGGAGTCCCGCTCCCAGTCGGCGGTGAGCAGGTCGGTGCAGCGCGGGTCGGCGAGCGCGGGCGTCAGGCCGAAGGTCACGTCCAGGTCGGGGAAGGTGACCTGGAGGGCGCGGGAGGTGCGGTCCTCGTCGCCGAACCGGGAGCCGGGGAACGCCTCGGTGACCGCGTCGCAGAGCATCGCCATGGCGTCGGCGGCGCCGCCGGGGCGCTTGACGAGGCGGGCGAAGCGCCGGTGGAAGACCATCACCATGCCGACGTCGTCCAGCGGGGCGATACGGGTCTTGCGGGCGAAGCTGCCCTGCAGGCAGCTGCTCTCGATCAGGCCCGCGTTCTTCAGCGCCGCGGTGATCTGGCGGTGCCGGCGCCGGGCCCTCTCGTAGCGGCCGGGTTCCAGGGCAAGAGCCTGGTCGAAGTAGCCGAAGGCGGTCCTGGCGGTGTGCGTCATCGCGCGGGGCTCGTTTCTCTCGACGTCAACGGGACGAGGGGGCATTCCGGTTGGGCGCCGACGGCCGGGCCGACGGCGTCCGGGGACCAGCGAGCGTAGCGGGGAATCGTTTCAGCGGAAGGGGTCGAACGTGTCACATCATGCATGGGAAAAATCGTTCCTCTCCGCGCCTGGCCGACGACCGGGCAGACCGCCGCAGTTGTCTCGCGCCACTCCACGTCACTTCCGCCCGACGGGTTCCGGTTCCCCGCGCGCACGCCGGTCCGACCGGACGGCGACGCGCCCCCCGGCGAGCGGTGTGACGCTCTATTCAACTACGCATATATCTGTCTCGGCGCACCGCGAAACGGCTCGTCCTGATCGATGGTGAACTTAATTCCCCTTTCCCCGACCGAAGTCGACAGCGCATATTTCACGCCCTGTCGCCATCCCGACCGCCTCCGACCGCCGATCGAGGACTTCCCGCATATGCCAAAGGTCTCGGGCGCACTACCCCTCCGAACGATCAACGACACCGTTCAGTCCGTCAGATCGTCGGCCAGCAGATCCATCAGAAGCGAGTCGTGCCAGGTGCCGTCGGGTCCGCGCTCGTACCGGCGCATGATCCCGACCGGCTGGAACCCCACCTTCCGGTAACTGCGGATGGCCGCCCCGTTGTCCGCCGCCGGGTCGATGGTGATCCGGTGGTGACCACGCTCCGTCAACAGGTGGCGTGCGAGCGTGCGCACGGCGTCCGTCCCCAGCCCCCGGCCGTGCAGCGCGGACGTCAGATAGATGTCGATATTCGCATGCCGATAGTCCGGATCCGACTCCTGAGACCACTGGATCGCGCCAATGATCCGGGCGCCGTACTCGATCGCGTACGCGAACGCGTCGGACGAGGCGAGATCATCGGCGACCGCGGCCGTCAGATCGTTCCCGCCCCGCCACCACGCGTACACCTGGGGTTCGGCCCGGATCGCGGCCAGGGCCGGGATGTCGTCCGGTGTGGCGGGACGCAGCACCACGTCGGTGCCGTACAGAGTCGTCTGCATACGCCATGACGCTAGCGGCCGGGCAACGCCGCCGCACCGGTGCCGACCAGCTGCCGTGATCTTCACGACACGGGGTCCGGCACGGGGTCTACTCGGCGCTCCGGGCGGCATGCCGCTCCCGCAAAGAGGTCTTGAGCACCTTGCCCGCCGCCGACACCGGCAGCGCGTCGGTGAAGTGCACCTCGCGCACCCGCTGGTACGGCGCGACCCGCTCGGCGACGTACGCCATCAGCTCTTCCGCCGTGGCCGTCGCGCCGTTCCGCAGCACCACATAGGCGGCCGGTATCTCGCCCGCGTCCGCCGCCGGCGCGCCGATCACGGCGGCCGCCGCCACCGCGGGATGCCCGGCCAGGACGTCCTCCAGATGCAGCGGATAGACGTTGTACCCCTTGTAGATGAGCATGTCCTTGGCGCGCCCCGACAGGAAGAGGTGACCCCGCTCGTCCAGCCGGCCGATGTCACCGGTACGCAGCCAGCCGTCGGCGTACTGCTCTGCGGTGAGCTCCGGGTGCCCCTCGTACCCGTCGGTGATCTGCGGGCCGCGCGCCCACAGCTCGCCGGTCTCCCCCACCGGCAGCTCGCGCGCCGGATCGAGCAGATCGCGGATGGACAGCCGGGTGTCGGGGAGCGCGACGCCGACCGTGCCGTGCGGGGTCCCGGCCTCGGCGTCCAGCGGCCACATCGCCAGCGCCATGGTGGCCTCGGTGAGCCCGTACCCCTCGGTGAACAGCGCCTCCGGGAAGAGACCGGCGAGCCGCCGCCGCGTCTCCGGGTCCATCGGCGCGGCCCCGGAATTGATGTGGCGTACGCACTTCAGGCGCCGCCCGGCGCTGGCCGGAGAGGCCAGCAAGGCCCGGTACATCGTGGGTGAGCCACCCACCGAACCCACCCGGTGCGCCTCGATGTCGTCCAGGTAGCGCACGGGGTCGAAGCGGTCGTGCAGCACGGCCGTGGTGCCGATGGCCGTGTGAGCGGCCATGCCGATCAGGCCCATCGCATGGAAGAGCGGGGCGACGGAGAGCGTCGTATCGGCGCCGTGCACGGAGTGGTGCGGTGTGGCCGCCGCCTCGTCGCGCAGTACGCCGACCACTCCGCCGTCGTCGTACAGCCGCCCGGCGGCCCGTACCCACACGGTCTGCGCGACGTTGGCGATCACATTGCGGTGCAGCACGCGGACGGCCTTCGACCGGCCGGTGGTGCCGCCGGTGAACGCCAGATGCGCCAGATCCCCGGGGGCCCGGCGGACGGGCTCGGCCGTGCCGTACGCCAGAAGGTCGTCTGCGGCCAGTACGGTCCGGCCCGCCGGGGCTTCGGGAACGGCGGCCGGCGGTCCGTCACCGGCCGGCCCTCCGGTGTCACCCGGCCCCCGCACGACGGCGGTGAAGCGCACGCCCGGCGCGTCGGCGGCGTACACGGACGGCAGCGCGCCCGCGTACGCGATCACGGCGCGGGCGCCCGAGTCGGCGAGCTGCGCGGCGAGCGGGACGGCGGGCTGGGCGGGGTTGGCCGGGCTGACGACCGCGCCTGCCAGCAGCGTGCCCCAGTACGCCACCGGGAACCACGGGCAGTTGGGAATCATCAGCAGCACGGTCTCGCCCGGCGCCACACCGTGCTCGTGCAGCCCGCGCGCGAACCGCGACGCCCGGTCGTACAGCTCGGCATACGTCAGGTTCGCCCGCCCGTCGGTCAGCGCGAGCCGGTCGGGAAAGCGCCGCGCTGCCCCGGCGAGCACGGCTCCGGCGGGCAGGGACGGGTAGGCCAGTGCGGTACGCGACACGGTGCGACTCCTCGGGGGTGTCGGTCTCGGTCTCTGCGGGTGGCTGCTACGGGCGGCGGTGCTCAGCGGCCTCGGCCGCCTCAGCGCCCCGTCCAGCGCGGCGGGCGCTTCTCGGCGAATGCGCGAGCGCCTTCCTTTGCATCCTGCGAGACGAACACCGGCTCGACGAGGGCCCGCTGCCGCTCCGCCGTCTCGTCCGCCGGCCAGGACGGCGCCCCGGCGATCACCTGCTTGGAGACCCGGACGGCCAGCGGGCCGTTGGCGGCGACCTCCCGGGCCAGCTCCCGCGCGCCGGCCAGCGCCCCGCCGGGCTCGGTGAGCCGGTTGACCAGTCCGTACGCGTGGGCCTTCGGGGCGGGCAGGAAAGCGCCGGTCAGGGCGAGTTCCATGGCGACCTGGTACGGGAGCCGCTGCGGCAGCCGCAGCAGTCCGCCGGCCGCGGCGACCAGACCGCGCTTGACCTCGGGGAGGCCGAACTTCGCGTCCTCGGCGGCCACCACGAGGTCGCACGCGAGGACCACCTCGCAGCCGCCCGCCAGCGCGTACCCCTCGACCGCGGCGATCAGCGGCTTGCGGGGCGGCGCGTCGGTGAGCCCGGCGAAGCCCCGCCCCTCGATGCTGGGCCGTTCACCGGCCAGGAACGCCTTGAGGTCCATTCCGGCGCAGAAGGTGCCGCCCGCGCCCGTGAGGACTCCGACGGCGAGGTCGTCCCGGGCGTCCAGCTCGTCCAGGGCCGCGGCGACGCCTTCGGAGACGGCCAGGTTCACCGCGTTGCGGGCCTCCGGGCGGTCGATCGTGATGACGGCGACACCGTCGGCGTACTCGGTGCGGACCACATCGGACATGAGGGCTCCTGACGGCACAGCGGGCACGGAGATCACACACAGACGAACGATCGTTAAGCTAAGACGGCGTACCCGGCCCTGTCCAGGTCCCGTCGGAAGGTCCAAAAACCTTCACCTGCCCGCGATTTCTCCGTGGCCGAGATGATCCTTACCCCTGCCCCGCCCGATGGTTGGCTTGTAAACTTAACGCTCGTTCGCCGCCGTTGGGGTACATCGAAGGGACCGGACTCCTGTGACAGCCGACGCAACAGCCGAGATCACCGGCCACGTGCAGTGGCGGGCCTGGCAGGACGGAGTGCTGCCGCCCGTCGAACGCGTCCGCGACGGCCTGTGGTCCCTGCCCGTACCCATTCCCGACAACCCGCTGCGCTACGTCCTGGTCTACGCACTCGCACTCCGCGACGGCCTGGCCCTGATCGACGCGGGCTGGGACGCCGACATCTCCTGGCAGGCCCTCAACGACGGCCTGGCGAGCATCGGATACGGCGTGGCCGACGTCCGGGCCGTGCTCGTCACGCACAACCACGCCGACCACCTCGGACTCGCCGGCCGGGTCCGCGAGGCCTCCGGCGCCTACGTCGCCCTGCACGAACTGGACGCCCGTACGGTCGGCCCGGAGCTGGACACGTACGAGAAGTGGCGGCGCGGCTACGTCGGCCACCTCACCCGGCACGGCATGGCGCTCGCCGACGCGAACGCCACCGCCGACGCGATCGACCCCGACCGGCTGCTCCACGCCCCGCGGCCGGACGTCCTCCTCCAGGACGGCGAGCGCATCACCCTCCCCGGCCTGGACCTGCGGGTCGTCTGGACGCCGGGCCACAGCCCGGGGCACTCCTGCTTCTACGCGCCCGACCGGCAGCTGCTGTTCTCGGGCGACCACGTGCTGCCGCGGATCACCCCCTCGATCGGGTACCTGCTGCAGAGCACCGGCGACCCGCTCGCGGACTTCCTCCGCTCGCTGGACAAGCTGACCGGCTACGACGTCGACGAGGTGCTGCCCGCGCACGAATACCGCTTCGGGCAACTGGACCAGCGGCTCGCACACATCGCCCGGCACCACACCGAGCGGCTGGCCGAGACCCTGGCCGCGGTCACCGCTCACCCCGACGCCACCGCCTGGCAGCTCGCGGCACACCTCAAGTGGTCGCGCAGCTGGCAGGAGTTCGGCCTCCAGCAGCGCCGCTTCGCTCTGGCCGAGACCCTCGCCCACCTCAAGCTCCTCGCCACCCGCGGCGAGGTCACCGAACATTCCGGAGCGCCGGGGCGGCCGGTCGCCTGGACCCCGGCCGCACCGGCCTGACCGCCCCGGTCAGAGCAGTTCGAGCACCGTGGCGTTGGCCATGCCGCCGCCCTCGCACATGGCCTGGAGGCCGTAGCGGATGCCCTGGTCGCGCATGTGGTGGACCAGGGTGGTCATCAGACGGGCGCCGGAGCCGCCGAGCGGGTGGCCGAGCGCGATGGCGCCGCCGTTGACGTTCAGCCGCTCGTAGTCGGCGCCGACGGTGCGCTGCCAGCCGAGCGACACCGAAGCGAACGCCTCGTTGATCTCGAAGGCGCCGATATCGCCGATCGACAGGCCGGAGCGCTTCAGCGCCTTCTCCGTCGCCGGGATCGGGCCCTTGAGCATGGTGACCGGGTCGACGCCGGCCAGTACGGCGGTGTGAATCCGGGCCATCGGGGTCCAGCCGTGCTGCCGCGCGATCTCGCCGGTGGTGATCAGCAGCGCGGCCGAACCGTCGGAGATCTGCGAGGCGTTCCCCGCGGAGATGACCCCGTGCTCCTTGAACGGGGTGGTGAGGCCGGCCAGCTTCTCCAGGCTGCCGCCCCGGCGCACCCCCTCGTCGGTGTCGACGCCCCGCTCGCCACCGTCACCGTCCGGGACGGTGACGGGCGCGAGCTGCCCGGCGAAGCGGCCCTCGTCGATGGCGCGGGCGGCCTTGGCGTGCGAATCGAGGGCGTGCTGGTCCAGTTCGGTACGGGAGAGCCCGAACTCCTCGGCGATCATCTCGGCGCCGACGCCCTGGTGGAAGCGCACGTGGTCGTAGCGCTCGGCGACCAGCGGACCGAACGGCCTGCCGTACTCGTTCCCGGCCCGCGCGGCACCCATCGGGACCCGCGACATCGCCTCGACGCCGCCGGCCACCGCGATGTCGTACTGCCCCGCGATGACACCGGCGGCCACCTGGTGCACGGCCTGCTGCGAGGACCCGCACTGCCGGTCCACGGTCAGCCCCGGCACCGACTCGGGCCAGCCGGCCGCGAGCACGGAGTACCGGCCGACGCACCCCGCCTGCTCACCGACCTGGGAGACACAGCCCCAGACCACGTCGTCGACCAGAGCGGGGTCCAGGCCGGTGCGCCGGGCCAGCGCGTTGAGGACATGGGCCGACAGGTCGACGGGGTGGACGCCGGAGAGGGCGCCGCCCGGCTTGCCCTTGCCGATGGGGGTACGTACGGCGTCGACGATGACGGCATCGCGCATGAGGAAGCTCCGTCCTGGAGGAAGAAGAAGGGGAGGAGGCCATGGGGGGCGGCTACCTGGGGGACATGCGGATCGCGCCGTCCAGCCGGATGACCTCGCCGTTGAGCATCGGATTGGCGATGATCGCCTCGGCGAGCCGGGCGTACTCGCCGGCCGTGCCGAGCCGCCGCGGATGCGGCACCTGCTTGCCCAGCGCCTCCCTGACGTGCTCCGGCGCGCGGCCGAGCAGCGGAGTGTCGAAGAGGCCCGGCGCGATGGTCATCACGCGGATCGCGCGCGCCGCGAGGTCGCGGGCGAGCGGCAGGGTCATGCCGACGATGCCGCCCTTGGAGGCGGAGTACGCGTGCTGGCCGATCTGGCCTTCGTACGCGGCGACGGAGGCGGTGTTGATGATGACGCCGCGCTCGCCGTCGACCGGTTCGGTCCGGGCCATCTCGGCGGCGGCCAGGCGCAGCACGTTGAACGTGCCGATGAGGTTGACGTGGACGATCCGGGTGAAGCGTTCGAGGGTGTCGGCCGTGCCGTCCTTGCCGACGACTCGTACGGAGCCGCCGATGCCGGCGCAGTTGACGGTGAGGCGCAGCGGGGCGCGCGCGGCGGCCGCGGCGACGGCTTCGGCGGCGCTGTCCTCGCTGGTCACGTCGCCGGGGACGAAGACCGCGCCGATTTCCTTGGCAACCGATTCGCCGTCGGAGGTGGGCAGGTCGAGCAGGGCGACCTCGGCGCCGCCGGCCCGCAGGCGCTGGGCGGTGGCCAGGCCCAGGCCCGAGGCGCCGCCGGTGACGACGGCGGAGATTCCGGTGGTCTGCATGCGGGTGCCTTTCCGAATGCCCTTCGCGGCCGGAAGGGAGCGGGCTCGTGGTCCGGGAGGAGGGAGGCAGCGAGAGGGGGCCGGACGGCCGGCGTCAGAGGCCGAGCGACTTGGCGATGATCGTCTTCATGACCTCGCTGGTGCCGCCGTAGATGCGCGAGACCCTGGTGTCCGCGTACAGCCGGGCGATCGGGTACTCGGTCATGTAGCCGTATCCGCCGTGCAGCTGAAGGCACTTGTCGATCACGCGGCCGGCCACCTCGGTGCAGAACAGCTTGGCCTTGGCGGCGTCGGCGACGCTCAGCTCGCCCGCGTCGTTCAGCTCCAGCGCCCGGTCCGCGAAGGTCTGCGCGGCCTCGGTCTCGGCGGCGCACTCCGCGAGCACGAACTTGGTGTTCTGGAAGGCCGCGACGGGCTTCCCGAAGACGGTGCGGTCCTTGACGTACTCGGTCGCGAAGCGCACCGCCGCCGTCGCCGCCGCGGTGCTGCCGAGGGCGATGGTCAGGCGTTCCTGCGGGAGGTTGTGGGTGAGGTGGGCGAAGCCCTGCCCCTCCTCGCCGAGCAGGTTCTCCGCCGGGACCCGCACGTCGGTGAAGGAGAGTTCGGCGGTGTCGGAGGACTTCAGGCCGATCTTGTCCAGCCTGCGGCCGACGGCGAAGCCCTCGCTCGCGGACTCCACGCACAGGATGGACAGGCCGGCCCTGCGGTCGTCGGGGTCGGGCGGAGAGGTGCGGCAGACCACGAGTACGAGGTCGGCGAGGGCGCCGCCGGTGATGAAGGTCTTGGCGCCGTTGAGCACGTAGTGAGCGCCGTCGGCGGAGAGCGCGGCCGTGGTCCGCATGCCCGCGAGGTCCGAGCCGGTGCCCGGTTCGGTCATGGCGATGGCGGTCATCATGTCGCCGGCGGCGAAGCCGGGCAGCCAGCGGCGCTTCTGCTCCTCGGTGGCGTACGCGAGGAGGTACGGCAGGATGAGGTTGGAGTGCACGGAGTGGCCGCCGAAGGAGACCCCGGCGCGGGCGGCCTCCTCCATCACGACCGCGTTGAACTTGAAGCTCGCCTCGCCCCCGCCGCCGTACTCCTCGGGCACCTGGACGCCGAGCACGCCCAGCTCGCCGAGGCGGCGGTAGAAGTCCCGGTCGGGGTGGCCCTGTTGCTCCCAGGCAGGGAAGACGGGGACGACTTCCTTCGCGATGAAGCTCCGCAGTGTCTCCCGGAACGCCTCGTGGTCCTCGTTGAACACCGTCCGCCGCACCCCTGGACCCCTTCCGTCGCACCTCCGTGGTGCGCCCGCGTCCCGGGCGCGCCCCGCTGACGAACGATCGTTAAGTTACGGCTGCACGGAAGTCCTGTCCAGGGCGCGGGCGGAAGCCCCGTCGAGCCTGTCCGGCGCGGACGGCGGCCCCGCCTCCGTACGGCGGCCCGGCCCGGCACCTCCGCAGGCCGGCCGCTGTACCACGTCCGCCGCGCCCCGGGTCGCGGCAGCCCATCCGCACCATGCGCCACACGGCTTCCCGCTGCGGCGCTCGCACATCCGCGGCCGCTGCCGTACCCGCCGCACGCGACCCGGCCGAGATCCGGCCCGCGACCCTGTCGCGGACAACGTCGCTGGTGGGCGCGGGTGAACGGTGAGACGGCCGGCCTGGGCCGTACGGTCGGCCGGGCAGCGGGCCCCCGGGCCGCGCCGAAAAACCGACCGGCAAGTCGACGCAAAGAGGCCGCTAAAGGTCCGAGACCGATCGGCCGCCCTTCGCCCGCACCCGGCCCGCCCGGGCCCCGCCAGCGCCTCGACGGAGGCTCACCAGAGCCATCTCTCCAGGAACTCGACCCAGATGTAGCCGACGAACCCGTCGAAGGCCGGCGGGTCGATGGCCTTCAGCTGCACAGCCAGCCGGCCCAGCTCGGCCACGGCGGCGTCCTCCTCGCCGTGCGGGTCGTTCAGGATCGCCGACCTGCTGACGTGCAGCCCGTAGTGGTGCAGCGTACGAAGCCACAGCTCTATCGAGGAGTTGGCGAACCACGCCTCGCCGTCGGGCAGTACGTAGTACACCGCGCCGGAGTCGGGGTCGACACCGAACGCCCAGGTCAGCGCGGACGAACGGCTGCCGTGCGTATTCTGCGTCAGCCGGTACAGCAGCCGGCCGTCACGGGTGCGCAGCTGCGGTTCGGGCTCGTACTGGAAGGACGCCGTACCGATGAGGTTGTCCACCACCGGTATGCCGGTGGTCACCAGTAACTCCTTCTGCCGCTCCGGTATCCGCCACCCCGCCACGGCGTCCGGCTCGGCACGGACGACGTGCCCGGCACCGGCCCACGCCACCAGCTCTTCATATTTCGGCACAGGAGCCCCTCCCCCACGGCTGATCGCACGCGGCGGGACTCTACCGGGAACAACCGTCCGGCGAGTCGGACATCTGACCAGTCGGCACGGCGCGAAGGAGCAGATTGGGGCGGGAAAGAGAGTTGAACGGTCGTTAAGCGGGGCCCCGCGGAGGGTCAGCGGGACCTGCGCGGCAGGCTGCCCGCCGGCCGGTACTCCACCAGGACGAGCGCCAACTCCACGTACCTCTCGGCGAGTTCGTCCACTCCGACATCGCCGCCCTCGTGATACCACTGTGCCACCGCGTTGCACATGGCGATCACACCGCGCCGGGCGTCCTCCGGATGCGGCGTACGGAAAACTCCTTGCGACACGCCGGCGTCGACCACTTCGTGAAACAGCCGCGAGCCGTCGTACTGCCGCTGCCGCGCCTCCTTCAGGCGGTCCTCGGAGAGGTGGCGCCACTCGGTGAGCAGCAGACTGCTCTCCAGCCGGCGTTCGGCGCGGTAGCGGACGGTCGCCCGGACGAGCGCCGCCAGCCGCTCCCCCGCGTCCTCGCCGGTCCGCGCCAGCTCCTCGTCGCAGGAGGCGAAGTACCGCAGGCTGCTCTCGTGCAGCAGGGCGTGCAGCAGCTCCTGCTTGCCGGAGTAGTAGTGGTACATCGCGGAGAGGCTGACACCGGCGCGCCGGGCGATGTCCCGGATGGACGCCGCGCCGTATCCGCGCCCGGCGAACTCGTGCCGGGCGGCGTCGAGAATGGCCCTCTGACCGGCAGGCTGCACCGTCGCCCCCCTCAGGACTTAACGAACGTTGCATCAGTGTACGGGGCGGAGGGCACGCCGAACCGCGGACAGCAGAACGCCGCCCGGTGGCGCTACCGGGCGGCGTTCCGTCAGGTGTCCCCGTGGGTCAGGCCTGGGTGGGGAGGCCGGAGAGGCGTTCGACGCCGCGGAGGAGGGCGGAGTGGTCCAGGCCGCCGTCGCCCTGGGCGCGCAGGGAGGCGA